>DSDH01000693.1 GCA_011055475.1 Phycisphaerales bacterium
TCACTATAGAGAGGAGAACTTAGTGGATTTGCTTCGAAGATGGATGACCGCAGTTGTTTCCCTGGTGGTCGTGGTCTCGATGGTCCAGGCGGACTGGCCACAATGGCATGGGCCCAGCCGCGACAACAAAAGCACCGAAACGGGGCTGCTGAAGTCCTGGCCCGAGGCGGGGCCGAAGCTGCTCTGGTCGATGGACGGCCTGGGCACGGGCTGGTCGACCGTGAGCATCGCCGACGGCACCATTTACACCACGGGCATGGACCGCCGCCGACAGGGCTGGCTGTTTGCCTTTGACCTGCACGGCAAGCTGCGGTGGAAGCAAACCTACGGACCCGAGTGGGGGCGCTCATTCGCCGGCGCCCGATGCACGCCGACCGTGCGTGATGGGCTGGTCTATGTGATCAGCGGCACCGGGCAGGTGGCGTGTTTCGAGGCCGCCTCCGGACAACGGCGCTGGCAGGTCGATCCTTTCACCGAATTCGATGGCCGGTATGGCAGTTGGGGCATCGCCGAGTCGCCGTTGATCGTGGACGACAAGGTGATCTTCACCGTCGGCGGCAAGAAGGCCACCGTGGTCGCCCTGGATCGACACACGGGAAACGTGGTCTGGGCCTCCGGCAGCGTGGGTGACAATAGCGCCTACTGTTCACCGATTGTCGTCCCCTGCACCGGGCGACAGGTCATCGTCACCATGCTCGCCGAATCGGTCATCGGCGTCGATGCCGCCGACGGACACATCCTGTGGCGAGACCCCTACACGGACTACCAATCGACGACCAAGAACATCAAGCCCGTCACGCCGGTGGCCTCCGGCAGACGTGTGTACTTCACCGGCGGCTACGACACGGGCGGGACACTGCTCGAGCTGTCGACGGACGGCAGCAGCTTCACCCGAAAATGGGCCGATACCACGTTGGACAATCACCATGGCGGCGTCATCCTCATCGACGGTTACTTGTACGGCGCCAACTGGAAGGGCAACGGCGACGGCGATTGGGTGTGCCTCGATTGGGAGACCGGCAAGGTCATGTATGAGGAGGACTGGTACTGCAAGGGTTCGACGACGTATGCCGACGGGATGCTGTACTGCTACGAGGAGAAACGCGGCAATGTCGGCCTGGTGCGACCGACACCGGATGGTTTTGAGGTCGTCAGTTCGTTTCAGATTACCGAGGGCGACGGCCAGCATTGGGCCCACCCGGTGGTCTGTGACGGCGTGTTGTACGTGCGGCACGGCGACGTGCTGATGGCCTTTGACGTGCGGGCACGGTAGATGAGCCAGTGAGCGAGACCACGAAGATTGTGTTCTGCCAATGTGCCTGGGCCGATGTGATCGACGCCCGGGCCAAGGAGGCCGTGCGCACCGGACTGATCGAAGCCGGCGCGGCGTTCGAGGCGGTGCCGGACCTGTGCGGCCTGGCGGCCCGGCGGGATGAGCGGTTGGCGAGGTGGACCCAGACGCCCGACCTGCGGATCGTGGCGTGTTTCGCGCGGGCGGTCCGATGGCTGTTTGACTGGGCCGCCGCCCCGCTGCCGGCCTCGGCACGGGTGCTCAACCTGCGGACCACGGCCCCCGACGACGTGTTGGCCGACCTGCTGGAGGACGATCCGCCGCGCGGACCCCATACGGGTTCGATACAAAGGGAAAGCGACTGGATGCCGTGGTTTCCCGTGATCGACTATGAGCGCTGCGTGGACTGTCGGCAGTGTCTGAACTTCTGCCTGTTCGGCGTGTACGCGTCGGACGAGACCGGTCGCGTGAAGGTCGTCCATCCATCGGGCTGCAAGACCTACTGCCCGGCGTGCGCGCGGGTCTGCCCGCAGCGGGCGATTATCTTCCCCAAGTACGACAAGTCGCCCATCAACGGTGACGCGGTGGATGAGGCGGCCCTGGCGCAGGTCCGCGGTAGCGGCCTGTTGGACGGGCTCGACGCGGGTGAATTGCGCCGCCGCCTTCGCGCTCGCAGCAGTGCCGGCCGGTTTCCCACGACGCCATCGGGGTCCTCACCGTTGGAGGCCCTGGCCGAGAAGCTGGACATCCCGCCTCAGGTCCTGCAGAATCTCAGCCCGGACGAAAAGCGGCGACTGGGACGCAGCGCCGCCAAAGACAAGGCCGGGGCGGACGGTCCTTCGGAGGGCTCGGCGCGTGCGTAAGTCGCGACTCCAACCGGCGGTGGTCCTCGTGGCCGATCGAACGCTCAGCGCCGACTATCGCATCCTTTTCGAGGGCATCTTCGCCACGATGCAGACGAGCAAGGTGCCCGATCCGATCATGCGCCGCTTCGTCGCCCCGCCGGTGAGCACCGATGCCGACGACCGCGCCCGCGTCGCTCCGCTGGGTCTGCGGCGGATCGAGGCGGCCTTGCTGGCCCATACGCCGCTGAGCGAGGACGACGTGGTGGTCACCACGCCCGAGCGGCTCGGCGAGTTGCTGGGGCCGTGGACGCGGGTCGTGGGCGTCAGCAGCGCCGACCCCCTGGGCAACGGCATGAGCAATACGACCACAACCAGCTTTTGGGGGGGCGAGTTGTACAGCCGTCGCTGGATGCGGCGGATGCTCGAACAGATTACCCAGGCCAAGCGCGAGTATGGCTTTGTCGTGATCGGCGGTGGCGGCGGGGCCTGGCAGTGGCGACAATACGAGGACCCGACCGCCCGAGAATGCCTGGACGTGATCTTCGAGGGGTACTTTGAAGACACCGGCCCCGACTTGGTCACGCAGATTCTCTCCGGCCGACCGGCGCCCGATCACATCATTGGAAAATCCACGGCCGTCGAAAACGCCCGCCCGATCCGCGCGGCCTCGCTGTTGGGAACGGTCGAGTTGAGTCGTGGATGCGGACGGGGTTGCCGCTTTTGCTCGATGGCCACACGCAAGATGGCGCACTTGCCCGTCGATATGATCTGCGCCGATCTGGAAACCAACGCCGCCGCCGGGATCACGTCCGTGGTCAGCGGCAGCGAGGACCTGTTCCGCTACGGCGCCGAGGGCGTCACGCCCAACGTTGACCGGCTGATTGGACTGTTCACCGAGATGCGACGCATCAAGGGCCTGGGGTTCCTGCAAATCGACCATGCGAACATCTCGTCCGTCGCGCAGTTGACGCTGGAGGAGCTTCGCCAGGTCCGCCGCCTGATGACGTGGGACAAGCCGACGGACTATCTGTGGGTGAACATGGGATTGGAAAGCGCCAACGGCCATCTGGTCGCGGCCTCCGGACGCGGCAAGATCGCGCCCTTCCGGCCGGATGACTGGGAGGACATGGCCCGGCAGGTCGCCGAAAAGATGACCCAGGCGGGCTTCTTCTCGGTGTTCAGCCTGGTGCTCGGCCTGCCCGGCGAGACAGGTGCCGACGTGACCCGCACCCTGCGGCTGGTCCAAGACCTGAAGAAGTACCGCATGGTCGTCTTTCCCGTTTTCTACGAGCCGATCCTGGAAACGGAGATTCGCGAGGGGGCGGCGTTCCGCGTCGAGACCATGCGGGCTGACCACCTGGAGCTGTACCGCACGTGTTACGAAATCAACTTCCAACGGGTGCCGGCGATGTTCTGGGACAACCAGCGGGCCGGCGGCGTAAGCTGGACCAGGCGGGCCCTGATGCGGGCACTGGGGCTCACCGAGGTCGCCGCCTGGCGACGTAAGTTCGCCCAGGTCGGCCGCGCGATCCGCGCCCGCGACGCTGCTGTGCCCTTGCGGAGGGTCCCCCATGCCGGATGACGCGACGCTGGCGGCGCAATCCACACGGCCGCCGCAGGACAACATCCCGCAGCGCAAGGAGCATCGCGACCGACTGCGAGCCTTCGTGCAGCGCTACGTGCAACAGACCGGGCTCACGCCGCCGTTGAGCCTCGCGGAGCTGCGTCGTCATTCGCAGCAGGTCATCAAGCGGGCGGGCCTGGCCGAGAAGTTCATCGACTACGCCGCCATACTGGTCAACAACGCCGCGTGGCGACCTGTTGTCGCGGCCATCCCCTACGAACGGCGGTTGCTGCTGCTCCCGAACTGCCTGCGGGACAAGGCGCATTGCGCGGGGCAATTCGACGCCATCGGCCTGCTGTGTGCCGGCTGCGGCCGATGCCCGATCCACGAGCTGCAAACCCAGGCCGAGTCGCTCGGCTACGCGGTGCTTGTGGCCGAGGGCTCGCCCATCGTGATGCAGATGATCGAATCCGGCCAGATCGAGGCCGTCATCGGCGTCAGTTGCATGGCCGTGCTGGAAAAGACCTTCCCTTACATGGAGGCCGCCGCGATTCCCGGCGTGGCGATCCCGCTCTTGTACGATGGCTGCGTGAACACCACGCTCGACGCCGACTGGCTCTGGGAGGCGCTCTATCTAAACGCCGAGCGGCAGGGCCGCTGGCTGGACATCGAAGACCTGCGGCGCCGTGTGCAGGTGTGCTTCAAGCCGGAGGCGCTGCGGCGCCTGTTGGGACCCGTCGAAAGCCACGTGCAGCAGGTCGGGCTCGAATGGCTGGCCGGTGATGGCAAGCGATGGCGACCGCTGCTGACCGCGGGGGTGTACGAGGCGCTGACGGATCAGCACCCGGACCCGGTGGAAGGCCCTTTGCGACAGGTCCTGGTGGCCGTCGAGTGCTTCCACAAGGCCTCGCTGATTCATGATGACATCGAGGACGGCGACGCCACCCGCTACGGGCGGGACACGCTGCACGTCCGGTACGGCGTTCCCATCGCCCTGAACGTGGGGGATTATCTGCTGGGCGAGGGGTATCGCCTGCTGGCCGAGGCCGACGTGCCCGAGTCCGTGCGCATCCGCATGCTCGAGGTCGCCGCCGTCGGCCACCGGCGACTGTGCATGGGCCAGGGCGACGAGCTGGCCTGGAAGGGCTTTTCAGATGCGTCCGTGGAACAGGTATTGTCCATCTACGAGCGCAAGACCGCACCGGCGTTTGACGTCGCCCTTCAATTGGGGGCCCTGCTGGCCGGTCGGACCGAGTCACTCAGCGCGACCCTGGCTGAGTTCTGCCGCGAGCTGGGCATCGCCTACCAAGTGCAGGATGATCTGGACGATTTCGATGCGTCCGCGGACCCGGCGGACCTGCACGCGGGCCGGCCATCCATCCTTTGGGCCCTGGCCTGGCAAAAGGCCCAGCCGGCCGATCGAGAGCACCTGGAACGGCTGCGGCGTCGGGCTGTATCGGAAAGGCGGGTACCGGCCGAGGCCGCGGCCCTGTTCGAGCGACTCGCCGCCTGGTCCGAGGCCATGGCCCTGCTCGAACGCCACAAAAACGCCGCCCTGATGTGCCTCGAACGTCTCGAAAACCCGGCCCTGAAGGCCCTGCTGCGACGGATCGTCTGCAGGGTATTCAATGACATCGAACAGCTCAGGTGCTGCAATGACCATCAGGCAAGCCATGATCGACACCGCCGCCGAGGCCCGGACGCATCTGGGTGATTCGCTCCAGGCGGTGCGGCAGTTCCTCCGAAGTCGGCTCGATCCGATCGGCGCCTTTTGCGACCGCGAGGGGCGACCGGATGTGTACTACACCGTCTTCGGGATCGAGGCCGCCCGCGCCACACAGATGCCGCTGGACCTGGACCAGACGGCGCAGTTCCTCGACATCCTGGAAGACGGGGCGAACCTGGACTTCGTGCATACCGCCGCGCTGGTGCGGTGCCGGGCGGACGTGGGCCGTCCCGTGGAGTCGGGCTGGACCGACCGCATCCTGGAGCGCATCGAAAGCCACCGCAGCGCCGACGGCGGTTACGGCCCGCGCCCCGGCGACCCGGTCGGCTCGGCGTATCACAACTTTTTGGCGGTGTGCGTCTATCAGGACCTGGCCCGAAAAATGCCCGACCCCCAGGGCGTGGCCGACTCCCTGGCCCTGCTCGAACGGGCCGAGGGGGGATTCGTCTTGCAGCCCGACGCGGTGCATCCGGCCGTCCCGGCTACGGCCGCGGGGATCGTGACGCTGCAAAGCCTCGGTCGGCCCGTCCGCGAGCAGACGCTCGACTGGCTCCTGCGGCAGTGCAAGGCCATCGGCGGCTTCACGGCCGCGCCGTTGGCGCCGGTGCAGGACCTGCTGTCCACCGCGACGGCCCTGTTCGCCCTGACCCAAGCGCGGGTGGACATCGGCCCGATCCGCGGGCGGTGCCTGGAGTTTGTTGAAAGCCTTTGGGACACCGGCGGGGGTTTCTGCGGCAACTGGCTGGACGAGACCGTCGATTGCGAGTACACCTATTATGGCCTGCTGGCCTTGGGGTGTCTGTAGACGCCTTGACCGAATCCGACGAAACGCAAAGCAGCGACAGCGGTATGGACACGGATGTTGCAGCCCTGCTGGAGACCCGCGATCGGCTCGTGGAGCAACTGCTGGCCTTCCGCACCGAGGCGGGGGATTGGACGGGTCGCCTATCGAGCAGCGCCCTGGCCACGGCGACGGCCGTGTTCGCCCTGGCCATGGTCGATCCCGATGCCCACGATGGGCCCATCCACGCCGGGCTCGATTGGCTGCGGGATCATCAGAACCGCGACGGGGGCTGGGGCGATACGCCCCTCAACGAGAGCCACCTGAGCACGACGCTGCTGGCCTGGTCGGCGTTGGCGGTGGCGCGGCATCCCTCGCTGTATGAGCGGACCGCGGGGCTGGCCGAGGCCTGGCTGCGACGGCGGGTCGGCTCGCTCGATACGCTGGCGATGATCCAGGCGGTCGGCGACCTGTACGGCAGGGACCGGACGTTCGCCGTGCCCATTTTGACCTTGTGCGCCCTGGCCGGACGCATCGGCCAAGGGCTGGACGTCTGGCGGCATATCCCGCCGCTGCCGTTCGAGCTGGCGATGCTGCCGCGCGGGCTGTTTCGTTTCCTGCGACTGGGCGTGGTCAGCTACGCCCTGCCGGCCCTGATCGCCATCGGACAGTTGCAGGCGCACGTGGCCCCGGCCCGCAATCCGCTGACCCGCGCCATCCGACGCATCGTTCGGGGTCGGGTGCTGCGGATTCTGGATCGCATCCAGCCGCCCAACGGCGGGTTCATCGAGGCCACCCCGCTGACGGCGTTCGTGGTCATGAGCCTGGCCGAGAGCGGCCGCCGAGATCATCCCGTGGCGCAGCGAGGCGTGCGATTCCTGCTCGAGTCGATGCGCACCGACGGCGCCTGGCCCATCGACACCGATCTGGCCACGTGGGTCACGACGCTGTCGATCCGCGCCCTGACCGGCGGGCCCGAACCCGCCCCGCTGGGCCCCACGGAGCGCAAGGTGCTGATGGATCGGCTGCTCGCCCGGCAATACCGCCACGTGCATCCCTATACGGGCGCGGCCGCGGGCGGCTGGGCCTGGACCGACAAACCCGGCGCCGTCCCCGACGCCGATGACACCGCCGGCGCGCTGGTCGCCCTGTATCGACTGGGCGCCGCTCCGGACGGGGACCGGCGGCTGCGCTCGGCGCTTCACGCGGGGCTCAAGTGGCTGCTGGGCCTGCAGAACCGCGATGGCGGCGTGCCGACGTTCTGCCGTGGGTGGGGCCGGCTGCCCTTCGACCGAAGTTGCGCGGACCTGACGGCTCACGCCCTGGCCGCGTGGGGCTGCTGGATCAACGAGTGCCCCCCCCTGCTGCAGCGCCGCATCGGTCGGGCGATGGAGCACGCCCTGGCCTGGCTCGAAGAGCATCAGCGGCCCGATGGGGCGTGGCTGCCGTTGTGGTTCGGCAACGAGCACGCCGCCGACCAGCAAAACCCCGTCTACGGCACGGCCCGCGTGCTGGACCATTTGTCGCTGATGCCGCCGGAGTTCGTCGAGCCCAATCGCCCGATGCTGTGGCGCGGCGTTCAGTGGTTGCTGTCGGCCCAGAAGACCGATGGCGGATGGGGCGGCGATGCCCAGGCCCCCGCCAGCATCGAGGAGACCGCGTTGGCGCTGGAGGCGCTGACCGCGGCGGCCCCCTTCCTGGAGGCCGACGACGTGCCCGAATCGGCCCTGGCCAAAGGGGCCGACTGGCTCATTCAACAGACTCGCGGCGGCACCGAGCACGCCCCCAGCCCGATCGGACTATACTTCGCGAGTCTGTGGTACGCCGAGCGGCTGTACCCGCTCATCTTCGCCGCCGGCGCGCTGCGCCGATGGGCCGAGAGGTGGACGGACCGAACGGGGAACTCTCAGACGCCGCCGACATACCCCGCCGGGTCTTGATCGAATACCGAACAGGCCGCAGGCGCGCTACTTGTCCGACATCTTCCAATATCCCTTGTGGGGCCACATCTCGTGGAAGGAATCGATCGGGTAGGCCATGTCCACGTGGCCGTCGAGGTAGGCTACGTTACTGCGACCAAACATCCGACCGGGATCGTTGGTCTTGTGAAACGACGCCAGACAGTCGGCGTACGGCGTCGGGTCCTGACCTGAGGGAATAGAGAAACTGTCGCCGGTGCCCTTAACGAGCAAGACGTTGTCGTTGAATGCGGCGGAGTTCAGAGGCGTGTTGTCCCGCCGCAGGATCCGCCACATGCTCTCTTCACCGAAATAGCCCACCTGGGCCGGCGCCCGTGTGACGTCGGAAAGCTTCCGGATGTTACCCGCATACGGAGGGCCATATCCCAGCGCATCAAACTGCCCCCGGCCAAGGTAAGAATTCATGCTGTACGTGAACTGCGGCTCCATCGGAATACCGTTGCACTCCTCCAGAGTCTGGTGCCCCTCTGCCCTGCCCGACCGTGCCATGACGTCGAACACGGGGCAGACATTTACCTTCCTGTTTTCCAAGTATGGCCAGAGCTGGCCCGGCGATTCATCGGGCCAGTGTGCAGCGCAATGCCAGTGATGTCCGTACTCCGCAGCGGAGAAGAACTGCTGTGGTTCATTGTAGATGATACACCACGGGAAGGGAAAGTGGTTGTCGTTGTCCTCCAGGTAGAGCCTGCCCACGAGGGCGTAGTTCCTGATATTGGTCTTGCAGATCAGCTCGCGGGCGACCTCCTTGGCCTTGTTCAGCGCGGGAATCACGATCGCCAGCAGCAGGCCGATGATCGCGATGACCACCAGCAGCTCAATGAGCGTAAAGGCACGCCTTTTCATGTCAGACCTCCAGAACGGCACCAGTCGGCCCACCCGACCACACGCCAGTATACAGGATTCCTCGCCTGTATAAAAGCCCACACGCTCACAATAAAACCCGTTTTCTGCCAGTCACAGAGAACGCCGCACCCCCCGTCGCCGCCGGACCGTCACACCTCCGGATACACCCAAGGCCGGCGATACTCGCGCCGCAGGTGCCGGTTGGCCTCCGGATCACCCACGACGACCTCCTTTTCGCCGTCCCAGCGGATACTGCGGCCGATCTTCATCGACAGCATACCCAGCAGCGACAGGTTCGTCGACCGGTGCCCGATCTCGATATCGCACACGCAACGGCGGCGCGACTCGATGCACTCCAGAAAGTCCGCCCACAGCTCGCGGATGTTCTGATCGTCCGGCTTGTTCAGTGTGGGGTCCTCGTGGACGACCGGCTCGCGGGCGTTGGCCGGGTAGAACGTCCAGCCATCCAGCCAGCCCATGTGGAACGTGCCCTTGGTGCCGTAGAAGTACGCGCCGATATTGTGCTTCTCGGCGTGATTGTGGGCGTAGCGGCGATGCTCCCACGTGCACGTGAACGACTCGAACTCGTACTGCACCACCTGCGTGTCGGGCGCATCGGTGTTGTCGCGCAGGATGTGCCGGGCCCCGATGGAGGAGACGGTCCTCGGATACTTCTCCTCGGTCCACCAGAGGACCTGGTCGAGCCAGTGGATGCCCCAGTCGCCGAGCGTGCCGTTGGCGTAGTCCAGGAAGTTGCGAAAGCCCCGCGGGTGGATCTTCGCGTTGAAGGGCCGCAGCGGCCCGGGCCCGCACCACAGGTCCCAGTCCAGCCCGGCGGGCGCCTCGGAGTCCGGCGTGACCTGGCCGGGCCCGCCGCCATAGTGCACGAAACAACGGACCATGCCGATGTCGCCGGCGCGGCCCTCCTGGAGGAACTTGAGCCCCGACAGGTTGTGCGGGCTGACGCGGCGGTGCGTGCCCACCTGGACGACGCGGCCGTTGTCGCGGGCGGCCTTGACCATCGCCCGACCCTCGTAAACCGTGTGGCCGACGGGCTTCTCCACGTACACGTCCGCGCCGGCCTTGCAGGCGGCGATGGTGATCAGCGGGTGCCAATGGTCGGGCGTGGCGACGATGACGATCTCGGGCTTTTCGGAGGCCAGCAGCTCGCGGAAGTCCTTGTAGCCCTTGGGCTGATCGTCGCACATCCCCGCCAGGGCCCGGCGACAGGCGGCCAACTGCCGCTCATCCACGTCGCACAGCCCGACGATGCGGCAGCGGCCCGAGGCGACCGCCTCGCGGAGGATGTTCGTGCCCCACCAGCCGGCCCCGACCAGGGCGGTGCGATAGGTTCGGCCCGTTTTGGCGTACAACCCGCCCGCGGCAAAGGCCAGGCCCGAAGCCGCCATTCCCTTGATAAAATCACGACGATGGATCGACATGAGGACACCTCCCGCCTGCGTTTGGCACTCATTAGCACATCGCATCAATGTAACGGAACAAATGCTTGAGGACAAGGTCGTCGGAAAGGTCTCGGACCGGCGGCCGCCGTGGGCCGACGATCAGCCGTTGGGCGACGCGATGGGCGTCCGGCTCGGCTGAGAGGCTCGCGCCCGTGCCAGACCCTCTTGCCACGTGCCATCGGGGCGGACCTGCAACAGGCCGGTGTCGCGGCAGAACTCCATCAGTGCGATCGCAAAATCCGTCACGGCGTCGGTCGCATCCACACGGGACTGATACAAGTCTTCCTGCGCCCGCAACACGTCGCGCACGTTGGTCCGCCGGTACTGCAAAAGCATCAACGTATTGTCCAGACGCCGCTTGGCCAGGGCATAGGCCTCGGTCTGCACCCTGTACCGGTCGTGCGCCTCGCGGAGATTGCGGTAGGCCGCACGTACTTCGGCGACGATCAGGTCGCGCAGCTCCTCCTCGGCGCGCCGCGCCTGATCCAGGGCGATCAGGGCCAGGCGGTAGTCGTTCTTTTCCGCCAGGCGGTCCAAAGGCAGGTCCAGCTCCGCATCAATGCGGAAGCTGTCTTCGGCCGTGACGACCCCCAACGGCGAGCCGAAACTCCGCCGGTCGGCCACATCACGGTTGGCCATCCCCACCAAGTTCAGTTCCGTACGGATGCGATCCAGCGCCACGTTCGCCTTGCGCTCCGCATCGATGACCCGGTCCACACGATTGGCCAAGTCCAGTCGATATACTTCAGCGGCCGCCAGGGCATCGGCCTCGGCCAGGCCCAGCTCCTCCACCTTGTGCGTCCGCAACCGCTCCAGCACCGCCGTGTCCAACGTGAACTCCATCTGCGGGGGCAGGGCCAACAACAGCTTCAAATTGTCCAGGGCCTGGGCGTATTCCCGTTGCGCCGTAAGGTACACGTCGCGAGCGCTGAGCCGCTCCTGCTCGGCCTCCTCCAGCTCATGGCGGGGCATTCTACCCACGCGGGCCAATGCCTCCACCTTCTCATGGATCACCTCGATGCTTTCATAGTTGGCCCGGGCATTTTCTACTTCGTCGGCCAATTGCAGCACCAGGTAGTACTGACTGATGACGTCGACCACCAGCGACTGCCGAAAGCGATTGAACGAGCGGATCTGATACAGCACATTCCGCTCGGCTTGGGTGAGTTGCTCCAGGACGATCTCGCGACCGGCCCCGCGCAGCAAGGGCTGGCTGATCGTGGCGCTGATAATCGTAGTGAGCCCCTCGTCCACGTCGCCCGTCAGGATTTTGACCCACCCCACGGCCAGCCGCGCGCTGAGCACGGCCCCCGTGGACAACACCTGGTTAAACCCGATGTCGGACTCCGCGCCGTACTTGCGCTCGGTCGTTACATCAGTCTTCTCCTCCACGTCCAACACGAACCCACCCACTTTGTCCGTGTTCAACTTCTTCTCCGGACGCTCGGTCACGGCATAGCCCATCCCGAGCAGCGCAAACGGGTTGGGCTCGAAGACGTGCTGGGCCAGGCGCAGGTCCAGCGCGCTTTGATACAGCATTTCCTTCTCGATCTGGTACTCACGGCTGTTCTGCAAGGCGATGGCGACGGCCAGGGGCAGACTCATCACCCCGTCCTCGGGCAACATCACCCGCAACACGTTGGGGTCTCGCGGCAGTCGCGGTTCGTCGAGCGACGTACTGGGCTTGAGTCCGAAACGGGCATCCCATTTGGCGTTGATCGTGCTGTCCACGAAGTCGTCCGCCTCGGCTTTGTAGACGTCGGGCGTCAGTTCACACCCCGACGGCACCGCCACCACCATGACGAGGGCGACACACAGCAGAACGACGTGAACACCACGCATTATCAAACGATCAAGCCCCTCTCGCACTCCCGCCGACCGGATCCCGTGTTCCCTGGGCATCCGTGTCGAATCGTTCTCCACTTCCAACCGCCCGGCGACACACACGATCGCCCCCCGCTAGAACGGCCGCACGGATACCTGCTCACCACATAACAGGTCCATGTGCGGCGGCACCTTGATCATGACCGGCCGGCCCCATTCCGGGAAGTCCGGGCTGACCCACAAGCGCGGGGGCAACTGCTCCACCACCGGCCCGACGCTGGTCACCTGGGATTGCGCCACCTGACTGGGGGGCGTTCGCTTGCGCAACTCGACGGCCATGCCCGCCTTGACGTGGTGGGCGTCTTGCTCTCTGACGTAAGCGATCACCTCGCTGGGCTCACGGCTGGCGATCGTCAGCAAGGGCTCGCCCTCCGCGACGACCTCGCCGGGCCGCCGCACCGTGCTCTCGCCGGCCCGGCGCAGGGCCGCATCGTTGGCCTTACCCTGAATCTGGACGACCACACCATCGCTGGGCGACCGTAGGACCAGGGTCTCCTGCTGGGCCATGAGTTCCGCGATATACCCCTCCTGCACGGCGATCGCCTCCTGGATCATCTCGATCTGATGATCCGCGGGGGGCACCTGCGGTTGGATTAGGGCGAACTGCTCTTTGCGCGCCCGGGCCTCAACCAGATGGTCCTCCAGCTCGGCCAGCAGTGCCTCGTTCTGTTCGATGCTCGCGGCGTAGCTGTGGTACAGCGCCTCGGCCTTCTGCAGCTCGTACGGCTCGACCGCCCCCTTGGCGACGAGCCCCTTGAGCACGTTCACCTCCAGCTCCGCGTCGTCCCGCAGCACGCGGTCGGTGGCGAGCTGCGTCTTGACCTCGAGCATCTGCACACGAATCTGCTCCACGTCGACCGTGCAACGACGGTAGGACTCCATCCACCGAATCGTCAGATCCTGCCCCTGGAGGGACAAGTCATCCTGGAGGGTCTTCAACTCCGCCTGCAAGCGACGGATCTCCGACCGAAACGTCTCCATCTGCGCCATCAACACCGCATCATCCAACGTGGCGACGACTTGCCCCCGACTGACCGGGTCGAACAACTGAACGGCCACGGTCTTCAAACGCCCGGTGATGGGGGCGGCGAGTTGATAGACCTGCCCTCCGGCGATGCCGACCCACTCATAGCCGCCCGCCCGCTCCCAGAACAGCGCCATCGTCGCGCCCAGCGCCAACACCCAGATCAGGACCGGCAGGATGCCCAGCCGGAAGCGCCCGGATCGTCCCTGGTTCTGTTGCCCTTTCATGCCGTGCCTATACCTCCAGCAACTGCTCTTGCATGGTCAGGGTGAGGTTGGTGATCCCTTCCACCTTGCCCAGCTCCGAGAGCATCTGCTCATTCTTCGCCGCGTTGCGGATCATCACCTGATAGGCGTATTCCACCACCTTGCCGCCGAATTCGCTGTCCTGCGCCGAGATCAGCGTGTAGTTCTTGCAGAACCGCTTGAGCACCGCCGGAATGGGATGGTCCGGGCCCATGTGCTCGGTCAACTGGAATCGCAGGAAGCCGTTGTGCGGCATGTGCATGCCGAAATCCGAGACCCACAAGTAGAGAATGAGCATGCACAGGACGAACGTGCCCAGAATCGCCAGGCCGTACCGTTGCGACCCCGTGGCCATCCCGATGACCAGCGCGCAGAAGATGAACGCGATGTCCCGCGTGTCCTTGATCATGTTGCGGAAGCGGATGATCGACAGTGCCCCCATGAGCCCCACGGCCACCACGAAACTGCCGGCGATGGTGCTCATGACCATCGACACCACGACCGTGATGATGATGAGCGACTGGACGAACGATTTGGAGTACGACAGGCCGCTGTGCGTGAAGTAGTACACCCACGCGAGCGCCTGGCCCAGAACGAACGCCAACAGCAACGACAGCAGCGACGTCCGGAAATCGAACGGCGCGCCCGCATAGGAGCTGGCGTTCACGATGTCCAGTAATCTCTCCATATCGGTAACCGATTACACGTATAGAATCTGCGGCACCTCACAGACCTGCGGCGCGCCGAAACCGCTCATGACCGACTGCCGCACGCACGAGGCGTATTTCGACATCGCCGTCCAGTTCAAGCTGAAGGCCTGGACCATCTTACTCAACCAGGCCGGAAAACGCGACGTAAACTTGATTTCCAGGATCACGAAGTCCACCGGTACGGGGTACCAGCCCGGCCCGCCCAGGCGCACCCGCGGCTCGGTGGTGACGCAATAGCAGAGCTGGCGGTCAAACGTCACCCGCACCCGGTTGTCGCCCTGGCCCTCGTAGGCCTCGCGCATGTAGCGCACCAGCACCATGGGCCGCACGTTCAACAGCCGCGCGTAGAATTGAAACTGTCGCAGAGCCTTCACGTCGGTCTTGAACTTGACCGGCGGCAGCTCTCGCCCGGCCAGCACGACCGGCACGTGCTCGTGCATCGCGCGGGCGCGGCTCTTGATGATCACGTTGTTGATCCGCCGCTTGATCTCGAAGAACACAGGCGTTTCGGGGTTGTCGCTGTAGCCCCGCACGCGGAGCTTGAAGCGGTTCTTCTTCTTCTCCAACGTCTCGCGGCACAGCGTCAACTGGTTCGAGTCCAGATAGAGGCTCGTGATCGGGTACTGCCCGTCGGGCCGCAATTGGGCATAGCGATCCTGCGGCAGGTATTCGCGGACGTACGCCGCCAGCGCCCGGGCCTTGGCCTCGCCGATCCGGTACTTCAACTCGTACCGGCACGCAAGCATGGTGTCTTTGGACGGTTCACCCGGCCGCGGCGCGGGCGCAACCGGTGCCGCGTCCGGCGCGTGCTTGGCCGCCGGCCCGTCCGCAGTCCGAGGGATCGAAACAATCGGACCCGGGGTCACCGCATCTTTCTGGTCGGGGCGTGTTGCCATGGTCCTCCGGACACCCGCCTCTCTGTTCGGCGCCGCCCATGCCCCGGCGCGAGGCCGGAACCTCCGAAAGCACCGTGAATTATGTAAACGGCTCAGTATAAGTAGAGTCCAACGCCGACACAATTGTTACAGTTTTTTTCCGTCCCCCACACGGCGGACTCACAGGGTTCTCATCGCTTCGTAACGAGTCGAACAACGCTTGTCCCACCCTGTTTCTTGCAGGAATTCACGATGAACCGCCTCCTGCGATGTCACCCCCACGTCGGACTCAGATGCCCGTACCCACGCATGGATTATAGCACAGGGGCCGCCAAGTGTCAACGCTTTTCGCGGCCTGGAACCTCCGAGCGCACGGGGATTCTCCCGTCCGCAACGCATCCCGCCGATCGGGTCGTCCGAAAGAACGCCGTCTCGGCACCGGCAGCCCCGGCAATACCCAAGAGACGGTCATTATCGGACGCCGGGGCAGCCCTGTCGGAGAACCGAACACGGACCGCATGGGCCGTGTCTCATCCCGTCAATACGGCGGCGGGTCGGCCGGAAGGCCGAGACCCCGAACCGGGTGGCTTGCCCGCTACTCCAGGGCTTCGGTCAGGAGCTGTTCCATCGTACACGTGGCGATACAGATCGAGGTGTCCGCGGCGCCATAGTAGATTCTCACATCATCCTCGGTGTGGATCACGGCACCGCAGGCAAAGCACACGTTGGGCACGTCCCCGATCCGCTCGTAGTCCTCGCGCGGCGCCAGGATGGGGGAGTCGCCGCGTCTGATGACCTTGGAGGGGTCCTCCAGATCCAGCAGCGCCACACCGGTGCGATAGATGGGCCCGGAGTCGGTCATCTTCACGCCGTGGTAGATTTCCAGCCAGCCTTGCTCGGTCTCGATCGGGGTGGCCGAGGCGCCCACGCGATAGTCGTCCCAGTATCCGCCGCGCGGGGGCAGGACGACCTCGGCGTCGCCCCAATGGATCAGGTCCGGCGAGTACGACACCCAGATGCTGCCGCGTCCGAGGCCGATGGGCCGATCCAGCCGCGCGTACCGTCCGCCGATCTTTCGGGGGAACAGGATGCCGTCCTTGTTGCCCGGCTCGCTGATCACCGCGACCCGTTCGTAGTGAACGTAGTCCTCCGTCTTGGCCAGCGCGATCCGCGGTCCGCAGGGACCGACGGCCGTGTAGACCACGTAGCACGTCCCCTCCAGCACCGTGACGCGGGGGTCCTCGATGCCGGCCGTCTCGTGCACCGCGAACGGCCCCTTGCGCGCCGGAACCATCACGGGTTTCGGATCCACCTCGAAGTGCAGCCCGTCGCGGCTTCGGGCCAGGGCGAACAGCGAATAGCCGTGCTGGCCCTCGATCCGCAGGAGCAGGTACACGCCGTCGGGCGTTTCAATCGGCGTGCCATTGAAGACCGTGTTCGCGCGGAACGGCAGGTCATCCACGGTAATCGCGGGGTTCCCCTCCCAGCGGTGCAGCAGATCGCGGCCGTAAGCATGGCCCTTGGGCATCTCAGAGGTCCTCCTTGGGGGCCTTGAGGCAATGGTCCACCACGTCCTGAACCGTCGTCGTGCCCATACAGATGCAACTGTTGGCAGCGCCGTACACGATGTGAAGTTGGTCATCCTCGTCGACGAACGCGCCGGTGGAGAAGACCAGGTTCTGCACGTCGCCGATGCGTTCGTACATCTCGCGCGGCGAGAGGATCGGAATACCGCTGCGTCCGATGACGCGGGTGGGATCATCGTGATCCAGCAGCATCGCCCCGATGCGGTAGATCGGCCCGGCGGAGGTGTCCTTCGCGCCGTAGTAGATCACCAGCCAGCCCGCGTCCACCGCCATGGGGGTGGGCCCGGCCCCGACCCGGCTGGCGTCCCAAAACCCGCCCCGGGGCCCGATGACGCGCTGACTCGAGCCCCAATAAATCAGATCGTCACTGTAGCTGACCCAGATACTCTGGCCTTGGCTGGGCCTTTCCAGACGGGCGTACCGACCCCCGATCTTCTTGGGAAACAGCACACCGGCCTTGGTATCCGGCTCGCTGATCAAACCGATCCGCTCAACAGTCTTGAAATCTTGGGTCTTGGCCAACCCCAACCGATAACCGTGCTCGCCGAGGGCGTTGTACATGATGTAATACACCCCATCGAGAAACGTCACCCGGGCATCCAGCACGCCGTCGCGCTCATGGGTCAGGTACGGCGGCTGGGTGGAGGGCTTGAGCAACGGTTTGGCAACGACCTCGAACTGGCCCGATGGGCCCGCCTTGGCCACGTGAACGCAACGCTGACCCGAAAGGTGCTCAACGGTCACCAGCAAGAGCAGATCATCGTGAAAATCCACGGCACTGGCGTTGTGAATATCGTTGCACTTGAACGGCACGTCGGCGATGCCGATTAGCGGGTTTCCGTCCCAGCGGTGGACGATGTCCTGGCTGCGACGGTGGCGAAACATCCCGTTGAGTTTGATGGCCATACGCGATTCCCAAGTGCCCAGAGACGCCCGACGCTCGTGCGTTAACCGGCATTCATGCTATCGGCAAGAACCGGCATGCGCCTGTTGACAAAAAAGGCGGTCCGGTCCCCCGTCGTCGGTCTACCGATCCCTTCCACGGCCGAGTTATGGGACGGACGCGTTGACGCGGCGAACCGACCGCGCTATACTGCGTATGGGGACTTGTCGCGAGTCGGATGTCAAGTCAGGTTGTGAATCCCCGCACGACCGTACTGCCCCCGATCAGGGATCAAGGACCAGCCATGTCCCAAAAGACGGCCATCGGACAACATTTCCGCCATCGCGCCGGCGCGGCGATGGGTATGCTCGGGTTCTGCACCTCCTGGGCGGTGAGTCAACACGGCCAAGGTCCCGAATGGCTTCAGGTCGTCGCCCTGGATCTGCCCCTGCCACACCTGCCGGAGGCTTGGCGAGGGCGGCGCATCGTGCACTTGAGTGATTTTCACCTGTCGCGGACCGTCAGCCAGGCGTTTCTGGATTGCTGCATCCAGCGGGTGAACGCCCTCGATCCGGACCTGGTTCTGCTGACCGGCGACTATATCACCTATGACCCCTTCGGCCGATTCCGTAAGCGGCTGTTCACCATGCTCGGACGCCTGCGGGCGACGCACGGGGTGTACGCCTGTCTGGGCAATCACGACTATGGCCTGACGGGTCCCGGCTCCGGACGGTGCAGCTTCCGGCTGCGGGACATCACGTGTGGGCTGCGCAAGCACGGGGTGGTCGTGCTTCGCAACGCGGCCCGGGCCGTACACCTCGACGGACAGGCCCTCTGGCTGGTGGGAGTGGGTGACCTCTGGGCCGGAGACCTGCGAGCGGACCGGGCCTTCGCCAAAGTGCCCCCGCAACAGCCCGTTATCGTCCTGGTGCATAACCCTCGGGCGGTGGACCATTTCAAAGACTACGTTTATGGCGCAGTCGTCAGCGGACACACACATGGACGGCAGATCAAATGGGCCGGTTCCGGGCGATACCGACGGATCCGCAACCGCCGGTATCACGCCGGGCTGTACGACCTGGATGGCGGCAAGCTGTACGTGACCCGCGGCTTGGGGCGGTTGGGCAGCCTTAGCTTCAGCGCCCGACCGGAAATCACGGTTCTAAGGCTAATCTAACCGATAGGGGCGGTTGCGCACCCCCCGGAGGCGCCGACACGATGGGACTGACCTTGGCCAACCAGATCACCATCGGGCGGATCCTGCTGATTCTGCCCTTTATCCTGTGCATGTTGCGGGCCGCCGACGATCCGTCCGAGGTATGGCTGCGGTACGGCGCGCTGGGGGTTTTTCTCGTCATGGCCGCCAGTGACGCGTTGGACGGCTATATGGCCAGAACCCGCAAGCAGGCCACCAAGCTGGGGGCGTTTCTTGATCCGCTCGCCGACAAGCTTCTCATCACCGCGGCCTGCATCCTCTTGGCCGTGCCCGAAACCGCCGTGCCCGGTTACCGGCTGGGCACCTGGGTAGTGGTCCTGATCGTCGGCAAGGACCTGCTGCTGCTGTTGGGCTTTGTGCTGACGTACTTCGTCACCGGCCATCTGCGGGTGCGGACCCGCACCGTCGGAAAGCTGGCGACCGTCCTGCAATTGACCATGGTCGGCGGTCTTCTGGTCGGACCGGAACTCCAGCGGATTTTGCCTTTTTGGCCATTTGTCGTTCGTCTCATCATTGGAGCGACCGCCCTCGTGGCCGTTCTGGTGATGCTCGTTTACATCCACGGCGGCATTCGCTATATTGAACAGGTGGGTAACGGGGCACAAGGCAACCCAACACGGACGGAGGCTTCAAGTCCGGATGGCGCCCGGCGGTCGTGAGTCGAAGCGACCCCGACGCGGGCCGCCGTGATCGAAGGCGCGTATGAGTCATTTCAGTGAGATTCCGGAGGTCCTGGAGGACCTCAGGCAGGGGCGATTGATCGTTCTGGTCGACGATGAGGACCGCGAGAACGAGGGCGACCTCGTCGCCGCCGCGCAGTTCGTCACGCCCGCGGTCATCAACTTCATGGCCAAGCACGGGCGGGGCCTGATCTGCCTGGCCTTGACCGCGGAGCGATGCGACCAGTTGGCTCTGCATCCCCAGACGATCGACAACACGGCACGGTTGGGGACGGCCTTCACCGTCAGCGTCGACGCCCGCGAGGGCATCACCACGGGGATCAGCGCCGCCGACCGGGCCCACACGATTCGCGTCGTGCTCGACGAGAAGACGCAACCGGTTGATCTGGCCCGGCCGGGCCA
>DSDH01000695.1 GCA_011055475.1 Phycisphaerales bacterium
ATTCTCAAATACAACGGGCTGGCCTTCACGGTGGAAGAGGTCGTGGACCGCGTCAAGGCGATGATGGATTGACGGCCCGCGGGCCGGGCGAGGACGGTATTATGGACGCAAAGACGTATGACATGGGCCCGATCGACATCGCGTGGTGTCCGGGTTGCGGCAATTTCTCGATCCGCCGGATTCTCATGGACGCGCTGGCCGAGCTGGAGGTGGACCCGGCGCACCTGGTGCTGGTCTCCGGCATCGGCCAGGCCGCCAAGCTGCCGCACTATCAGAAGGGCCACGTGTTCAACGGGTTGCATGGCCGGGCGCTGTCGCCGGCGACGGCCATCCAGACGGCCGATCCGTCGCTGACGGTCGTGGCGGTCAGCGGGGACGGCGACATGTACGGCGAGGGCGGCAACCACTTCATCCACACGATCCGCCGCAACCCCGATATCACCAACATCGTGCACGACAACATGGTGTACGGCCTGACCAAGGGCCAGGCCTCGCCCACCAGCCGCAGGGGGTTCAAGACGCCGGTTCAGGTGGGGGGCGTGATTCTCGAACCGTTCAACCCGCTGGCCGTCGCCATCGCGCTCGACGCCGGGTTAGTGGCGCGGGGCTTTGCGGGCCATCGCGAGCACACGAAGGAGCTCATCAAGCAGGCCATCCAGTACAAGGGCTATGCGCTGGTCGACCTCTTTCAGCCCTGTGTCACGTTCAACAAGCTCAATACGCCCCAGTGGTTCAAGGAGCATACATACATGCTGGATGAGTCGCATGATCCGACCGATCGGCAGGCCGCATTTGCCCGCGCCGTCGAGACCGACCCGTTGCCGCTGGGCGTGTTCTACGTCAACCGCGACAAGACGCCGTTCCATCAGAACACGGGGGCATATGATACGGATGAGCGACCCTTATCCGAGCGGCAGCCGGAGGCGCCTGTCCTGCGGCGTCTGATGGAGACGTTCGCGTGCGCATCGGGTGGTTCGTAGGGGTGGAAGGGCCGGCCGGGCGTCAGTACCGTGCGGCCTCTTCGTTCTTGCGTCGGATCTTGAGCATGTAGAGGATCAGATCCCGCCGGCTGATCACGCCGACGACCTTGCCGTCCTCCAGAACCGGCACGCGGCGGAAAACGTGGTCCCTCAACACGCGGCACACGTCGTCAACGTCATCGTCGACGTCGCACGAGACCACCTCCCGCGACATCGAGCTTCGAACGGTGCGGTCCTCGCGGTACTGCATCGCCTCGAACAGATCGAGCACGTCCTTCTCGGTGATAATCCCCTCCAACTCCATCCGCTCGTTCACCACGGGGATGCCGGTGATGTCGTTGAGGCTCAGCAGGTTGGCCGCCTCGCAAAGCGGCGTCTCCGCTCGCACACTGACCACCACATCCGTCATGATATCCCTGGCTTTGGCCATCGGGCCTCCTCTCGACAGGTCCCGCGTTCGCGCAAGCCGCACGGCTTGCCGCTCCGCCATTATAGAAGGCTGCGGCGCCTCCGCAAGGCCACGACGTGAGGCCCAAAGGACGCGTCTGCCCATGGGGCCGGGTCTGGCCTCGCGGCGTGCCCACAACCTGTCCGGTGCGTCGGCCATGTCTTGGCGAACAGGCAGAAACCGCGGGCAAGAGGGGCGAGCGTGATTTCCGCCGGTCTGTCCGATAAGAACGCAAGCGGCTAGGCCGCCGACCGGATCGCGGCCCTGCGGCGGACGTGATCAACCTTGCATCGAGGCAGCTTTTCTGCTATAATGCACAACACGAATGGGGAGGTGTGTGAGGCATCCGCAGCAGTACTCGGCAGGGAGGCGGGGTGCTCGATCGCGCCGGATGGATTCTTCGGCCTGTCGTGATTCCTGTTGATGGAGAGGGTGCATGTGTGATGACCGGACGCTAACGACGTGGTGTTCACCGGCGATGGTGCTGATCGCCGCGTGGCTGGTGATGACTCCGGCCCAGGCGGGCCTGATTATCGAGCCGACCGAGGGCCCGACGGGTCCGGTGCTCCTGCGTGCGACGCAGCTCTTCGGACCGGGCGATGCGGCGCTGCCGACCGAGATCGGCTGGGACGTGCCCGACCGCCTGCGGCTGGACGATGCGCCGCCGCAAAGCGGCATCCTGTCGGTGTTCGCCGAGACGGATCAGGCGGCGCCGGTTGTGGTTCCGCAGCGGCCGGCCTTCCTGATCGGCCTGGTGCTGTTCCGCTCGCGCACCAGCACCAAGTGGCTGCGCCCGGTGAACGATTGCGACTCGTGGCAACTTATCGTCAGCCGCGCCGCCATGGCCTGCTGACGACTTCTGCGAGTTTCCTTGTTGAGCGGAGTCGGCTGCCCACGCCGACCCCGCTTTCTTCGTGTGTTTCCTGGGCCTTCCCCGTCGCCATCCTGGCTTGCACCCTGCAATAATGCGGTGGGGCAGATTCCCACGGTTGTCTTGCGTGGGCTGCTGGTCCTCCGGGTTCGGTGATCGCATTATTGTGCCTCTGTGGGCGGTCAAGGTCCGATTCCGGGGCCGAAAAACCGCCAGCAAGGCCTTGGCTGTGGCCCCCCCCCATATATATGGGAATATAGTTCCATAAGAGTTCAACATGTAGTGGTTGTCATGGCATCTCTCGCAAACGTCGGATAAAGGGCTCAACACGCCGGCGGTTTTTTCGAAAAAATCAGTGGGGGAGATGTTGACTGAATGGCAAGAAGTGGTAGGATTTCCCTCGCCTTGGATTGGCAGTGGGACCAGCGCCATGTTGATGCTCACAGGCGAATACGAACATACGCTTGACGACAAGAACCGCCTGTTCGTCTCCAACAAGCTCCGTGGTCAGATCGACGTCGAGACCTATGGCGCCAACTTCTACCTCGTACTCGGCGCCAACGGCGTGTTGTGCCTTTATCCGGAGAAGTATTTCCTGCGGTTGGTCCTGGGCAAGGTGCCGACCGGCGCGGCGGACGAGGCGATCGCCTTCGAGCGATTGGGGTTTGCCCTGGCCTGCCGGGTCGAGCTGGATCGCCAGGGCCGCCTGCTGTTGAACGAGAAGCTCCGACGCCGGGCCCGGCTGGGGACGAACCTGACCCTGGTGGGCATCCGCGATCATATTGAGCTGTGGAATACGGAGGACTGGGAGCGCTACTTGCAGAATCATCTTGCCCCCTACCAGGCGCAGATGCTGCACGCGCGACAGGCCATGTTGGAAGAAGAATGCCGAGAGCTGGATCTATAGGGAGACCGACGATGGGGACAAGGGATTGCGAACCGTGGCGCACGGTGCGGGATTGTATCGCCGGGCGACGGGCGGCGGATGATGAGGTGATGCAGGCAGTCGGGGTCTTGACCTCTCGGTTGGAGGGGCTGCGCCGGGCGCACCCGGCCCTGGCGGGTGTGGGATTCTCGCCACACGTGGAGTCGCTTGTCCAGGCCGGCGCCGTTGCAGTTTCTTAGCGCCGGGTCGGCGGCGTTTTGGCACGCGAGGATAGCCTGGGACCCGTGAACCCCAACGACGAATCGTCCACGGCGTTTCACGTTCCGGTACTTGTTGAAGACCTGGCCGAGCGGATCTGCCTTCCCAAGGAGGGGATCATGGTCGATACGACCGTGGGGCATGGAGGCCACAGCAGTCTGCTCGGCTCTTCATTAGGACCGGCCGGCACCCTCGTGGGCCTCGATGTCGATCCCCATTGCCTTCAGATCGCCCGTCGCCGACTGGCCGATCTGGCGTGTCGCGTCGTGCTCGTTCGCGAGAACTTCTCCCGCCTGGATGCCGTCCTGGACGAGCTGTCCATCGACCAGGTCGACGGCATCCTCGCCGATCTGGGCTTCTGTTCGGGGCAACTGGAGGACCCGGAGCGGGGGCTGAGCCTTCAGACGCCCATGCCCCTGGACATGCGCCTGGACGACCGGCTGGAGCGGACGGCGGCGGATCTGGTCAATACCGCCGACGCCGAAACCCTGGCGGATATTCTCTGGCGCTATGGTGAGGAGCGGCGGTCGCGGCGGATCGCCCGTTTCATTACAGAACAACGGACTTCCAGGCCGATAAGGACTACAACGGAGCTGGCCTCGCTGGTCTGTCGGGCGGTCCGAGGGCCGCGGGCAAGCCGATGGCAACGCCTCCATCCGGCGACCCGCACGTTTCAGGCCCTGCGTATCGCCGTGAATGACGAGTTAGGGTCTCTGGAGCGATTGTTGCAGATCGCGCCGCATCGGCTTCGTGGCGGTGGCTGGATCGCTGTCATCAGCTTTCACAGCCTCGAGGACAGGATTGTGAAACATGACTTCAAGCGGAACCGAGCAGCAGGGCTCTACGAGGTGCTTACGGACAAGCCGATCACCTGCTCGGCCGAGGAAGTGGCCCGCAACCCGCGGGCCCGCAGCGCCAAGCTACGAATGGCTCGACGAACCTGCCGTTGAACGTGAACAAGGAGTGTCAGGGATGACCGCGGATGCCAAGGTCGGACTGCTGCTGGGGCTGGTGTTCATTGTCATCATCGCGTTCCTGATCAACGGTCTGCCCAAGGTCCTGGAGCGGGGAACGATGGAGACGCTCAACAGCCCCGTCATTCAGGAGCCCGAAGACGACTCGCTGGTGCTGCCCAGTGAAGTGGCGCGGGTTCTGGATCCGGCCCTGCACCCGGTGCCGGAGCAAGTGGCGCCCCGACGGACCGAGCCGCCCCAGACCGAGCGGGTGATCCTCGACGGTGGCCAGCCGGTCGGAACGGATCAGAACCGGGCCCCCTCGCCAACCGAGACGCCGACGGCGCCGGCGGCCAATAAGCTTCCCCAATCGTACACGGTTCGATCCGGCCAGAATCTCAGTGCCATCGCCAAGGAGCTCTATGGCGAGGTCGTCGGGAACAAGTGGGCCACCGTGAAGAAGCTGTACGAGGCCAACAAGGATCGCATGGACTCCATGGACGTCGTCAAGGCCGGCCAGGTTCTGGTGGTGCCTTCGCTCGAGGAGGCCTTTGTGCCGGTCAAGACCGACACCGCGGCGCCGGCGGCGAACCCGGCCCCGGGGCTGTTCGAGCGACTGCTGGGCATCGGCAGGGATCCCGAACCCCAGCCGGACAAGCCCGCCGTCCGCACGTATCGGGTTCAGGAAAACGACACCCTCTGGGACATCGCCGAGACCAAGCTGGGCAACGGGAGCCGGTATCGGGAGATCCTTCAGTTAAATCCGGACATCAAGAACCCGAATCACGTCCCGGCGGGCAAGGAGATTCGGCTGCCGGCCCCATGAGTCCACAGGCGAGGCGATGATCTCACGCGCGCGATTGATCTTCGTGGTGTTCTTCGTAGCGGCGGTCCTGGTGGGCACGGTGCAGCTGCGGACCGCCACGCGGCGGGTCTTTCACCGCTATCGCCGGGCCAAGGTCGAGCAGCGGCAGCTCGTGGAACAGTTACGCAACGTGCAGCTTGAGCTCGAAGGGCTGTTCAGTCCGGCGGTCGTCGCCGTGCAGCCGTCAGAGGTATCAGACCGGCCCCGGGGAGCCCGGCATGAGTAGCACCGCATCGCAGAAATGTGGGACGATTCTGGTGGTGCTCTCGCTGCTGGGCTTGGCGTTTGGCCTGTTGGGCTGGCGCCTCTTTCAGCTCCAATTCTCCCAGGCCGAGCAGGCCCGCGAACAGTCGTATCGGCAGACTCACGCGCAGGTTCCCGTTCTGCCGCACCGCGGTCGCATATGGGACCGTCGCGGGCGGGTGCTGGCCGACAGCAGCCGGAAGTTCATCCTGTTCGCCGATCGCCACGGCTTCCACAATCCGGATACGCTCAAAGAGGCAGCCTGGCGCTTGCAGGAGATCCTCCAGGTGCCGGGCAACGAGATCTGCGCCGCCATTCACGCGGGCCGGAATCCCGGCTATATCAAATTGCACGAGGACCTGACGGTCGATCAACGGACGGAAATCCTCCATGAAAACCTGCCCGGCATCGGGGTCCAAAGCGACTGGGAGCGCATCTACCCATCGGGTCGGCTGGCCAGTCACGTCGTGGGCTACGTCGGCTACATCGAAGACCGTCGCCAGGGCTGTGCGGGGGTGGAGCTGCGGTATGATCCGGTGCTCCAGGGGCGACCCGGCAGAGAGGTCTTCGTGGTCGACGCCGGCCGACGGCCTATCGGCATGGCGCTGGGCGATTGCGTCGACGTGCAACACGGCGACAGCCTGATCCTCACGTTGGATGCGACGATTCAACAGTTCCTCCGGCAGACCCTGATCGAGGCGATTGACCGCCACAATGCCGAGTCCGCCGTGGGCGTCGTGATGAATCCATGGACCGGTGAGATTCTGGCGTTGGTGTCGTTGCCGGATTTTGACCCGAATCGCTACGCCGAGGCGGTGGACGATCCCGCTTTGCCGATGAAAAACCGCGCGCTGTGCGACCCGTATGAACCGGGCAGCATCTTCAAGCCGATCGCGGCGGCGATCGGGATCGACTGCGGCGCATTCGAGCCTGATGCGGTGTTCTATTGTGAGAATGGGTACTTTTCGGAATACCGCATCGGAGAGTTTCTCAATCATCCTTACGGCCGGCTCAGCGTCCGAGAGATTCTCGCCAAGTCCAGCAACGTGGGCATGGCCAAGATCGGCCTCAAGATCGGGCCGAAACGCCTGTACGAAGGGGTGCGGCTGTTCGGTTTCGGCCAGAAGACGGGTATCGACCTGCCGGGCGAGGACGCCGGGGTCGTGTGGCCGACGCGGGTGTGGGACAAGTACACGGTCACGCGCATTCCCTTCGGGCACGCCATCTCGGTGACGACCCTTCAGATCGCGCGGGCGTACAGCATCATCGCCAACGGGGGTCGCCCCGTTGTGCCGCACGTCGTCCGGGCCGTCGTCCACGCCGATGGCCGTGTGCAAAACGTCCAGCCCACCGGCGCCCTGGTCGGCCAGGTGATCCAGCCGGAGACGGCCCAATGGATTCGTCAGACCGCCCTGGTGGCCGTGGTGAACGAGGGCACGGGCACCTTGGCCAAACTGCCCGACGTCCAGGCCTTCGGCAAGACGGGCACGGCCAATATCGCGCGGCCGCGCGAGCAGGGCGGGGGCTACGACCAGCAGAACTACATCTCCTCGTTCGTCGGCGGCGCCCCGGCCGACAAGCCCGAGGTCGTCGTCCTGGTCTCGATTCGCAAGCCCGATCGCTCCAGAGGCCAGCCGTATTCCGGCGGTCGCGTCGCAGCGCCCGTTTTCCGGCAGATCATGGAACAGACCCTGCGATACCTGCGTGACGGCCGGCCGACCCCGCCGCCCGAAGCGTCGGAGACACCGCCTACGGTGGATGCGGGCGATCAGTCGGCCGGCTTGCGGCCCACGTAACCCGCTTCGTTGCACGCCTGGATCATCGCGAAACCCAGCGGGGCCGCGTCGTGGGCGCCGCTTTGCCCGCCCTCGACCACGATGGCCAACGCCACGGCCCGCCCGGTGGAATCCTCCGCCCAGCCGGCGTACCAGGCACACTCCGGACGCTGTGTCGAGCCGGTCTTACCGAACAGCTTCAGGCCCCGGTCGTCCTTGTTCAAGACCGATTGTTGAAAGGCGGTGTGGGCGGTTCCGCCGCTCTTATGCACGACCGCCTCCATCCCATCCCGGACGGTCTCCAGGGTGGTTTTCGAAAGTCCCAAGTCCGTACGACCTGCATCGTTGTGGGGATCGGCGTCGCTGAGGAACAGCCGGGGCGGTTTGTAGATGCCGCCGCGCGCCAGCGCGGCGATAGCGTTGGCGCCCTGCAGCACCGAGGCGGTGAACAAGCCCTGACCGATGCCCATGTACCGCCGCTCGGTGGTCAGCGACGTGGGGATCGGCGGGAGGTCCTCGAACCGCCGGACCGGAGGCGTGGGCCGCGACCGGCCGATCTGACCGGTGGCCTGATGCAGATTGCGATCGACGCCTTCGGTCCGATCCAGGTCGCCGAGGTACTGATCGAACGCCGGTCCCGGCAGGATATCCCGCCCGAAGCCGAATCGGAACAACCAGCGCTGCAGCGCCCTTTCGTCGATCCGCTCGGCCAGCCGCGAGAAATACACGTTACAACTGCCCCGGATGGCGTTTCGTGCGTGGTTGCCGCCCTCGTTGGCCCACCGCCAATCGTGACAACCGCCCAGGCGAAACAAGAGGCAGTTGGGGAATCCGTACTTGGCCTGTTGGTCCTCGAACGGGCACGAAATGACTGTCCACGGCGAGATCTTGTTCTCTTCGAGGCCGGCGACAAGGATAAACGGTTTGGCCGTCGAGCCGGGAGGGTATTCCGCCGCCAGGGCCTTGTTCAACAAAGGGCGGTTGGGGAAACGATTGGGATCATTCAGCAGGGCGCCGTAATCGCGACGCACGGTCCGCAGATCGAACGTGGGGACGGAAACCATCGCCAGGATGTCGCCGGTGGCCACGTCCAGCACCACTGCACCGATACCCCGATCGGCGTTCGGATTCGTGTTGGGGTCGCTGAGAATCGCTTCCAAACGCTGTTGCAGATTGACATCCAGCGACAGCCGGACATCCTGTCCGAAGAGCGTTTCCTTGTGCTCTACCAGCTCGCCGTCGAGGTTATAGGTGATCTCCCCGCGACGACCCCGCAGGATCACCTCGCAGACCCGCTCAACCCCTTCCTTCCCGGAGACCTCTCCGGCCAGATAGTGTGAGTGTTCGTCCTTGTCAAAAAGTTCATTCTCAGATTGCGGTTCGGCCGGTCCCACCCAGCCGATGATTTGACAAGCGGCCGAGCCGTAGGGGTAATCGCGTTTGGCCCGTGGTTGAATCGAAACCCCTTCGATACGCTCCAACTCCAGTTGCGCTTCGAGCAGCGCGCTGTCGGTGTCCAGCTCGACCAAGGGGTAATCCTCATGCATCTCGCGAATGTCGGCGGCGAGGACCTCGGTGAGACCGACCTCGACGGTTTGCAGAGACGAATCTGCTCCGCCGCCGGCCGCCCGCCGTCGCCACGCGGCGATATACCGGGCCAGACGCCAGACGTCCTCGTTGATCCGACGGACCCGTCGGTCGATCTCCTCCGGGTCGGTTCCGGTAAGCTGGGCACAGGCGTCCATCGTCTGCAACAGGTCGGTCAGGGCCTCTTGGTGGGCGCGGCGGAAGGCCAGTTCGGCCTGCTCACGGTTCATATCAGGCTGGCGGGCGCGGAGCTGCTCAATGCCGGCCTGCCAGAAGCGATCATCCAACAGGCGGGTGAGCTCGTAGTTGACGTGCAGGAAGAACGCCGGCCGGTCGATGGCCAGGGCGCGGCCGTTGCGGTCGTAAATCGTGCCGCGGACCGTGGGCAGTTGGCGCGGCGGGCGGATCCGCAATTCCTCAATCGCCCGCAGGCTCGATTCGTGCTCCGCGGTCTGGAGGTACGCCAGCCGCGCCGCACACGCCGCCAACAGGGCCAGGCACACCATCATAAACGCTTGCAGCCGCCGGCCGTACACGATCACCGCCTCACGGATCGTCGTCGATGATGAGACTCCGGGTCAAGGCCCAGCCATCCGCTCAGGCCCGACAACACGATCCAGAGGAACGGTCCGAGCACCGCCGAATAGGCCGCCGTTCCCCAGAGCATCGTATAGGCGTTCGGTCCGATCTCTCGGCCCTTGAGCAGCATCAGCAGTTGGGCCGACCCCCGGATCAACATCGTCAACACGAAGATCGTCAGGGCCTGGTAGACCATGCGCCGCATGAGCACCACCCGCCGAAGCTGGCAGATTATCGCGCCGAACACGGTGAAGGCGATGGTGTAGGGGCCCATCAGGCCGGTTTCACTGGAGACGTCGGCCGTAAAGCCGATCAGGAAGGAGACGATCAGGGCCTTCTCAACCGGGAGGTTGCAGGCTGCAAAGACCAGAAAAACCAGCAGCAGATCGGGTTTGATGTGGAAGGGCGGGATGGCGATGGTATTCAGCAGGTGCCCGGCGTCCAGGAGCGCCACGACCCACAGCACGAACAGGAATCGAATCCACCGCACCATCAGTTGCCATTCACCGACGCGGGCGTTTCCATCACGACGACCGCTACGTCTCTGAGCGTTTCGGGCCGGCAGATCGGCCGGACGCGGATGTCCCATAAGAGGGGATGATCGGGATCGGCCTGAACCGTCGCCACCTCGCCGACGAGGACCTCCGTCGCCAGGAAGCCCGGCCGGGCCGCCGCATAGACCGTATCGCCGCGGCGTACATCGTGTTCCTTACGCGACAGGTTCACGATCCGTGCCGTTCCATCGCCGACGCCCTCCATCTGCGCCCGGATGAGCGTCTTTCGTCCGGGTCGACCGATGGCGACAAGCATCCGGTGCTGGGCGTCGGTTACCAGCCGCACCCGGGCCGTCGTCCGATACACCGCCGTGATCGACCCGATCACGCTGTCTCGCCCCAGCACGTACTGTCCCGGCCGAAGCAGTTCAATGCGTGAGGTGGGTTGAATGAGCAGGCCCTGCTCCTCGGGGCTGAGAATAACGTTCGTGACCGAGGCCAAAAGCAGGGGCGAGCCGGCCACGGGCAGGGCGGCCTGGATCTGCTGCAGGGCGCTGAGGCGTCGCTGTATCTCCAGCAGTTGGGCATGGGTATTCTGGTACGCCGTGTACAGCCGTTCGTATTCGGCCTGCGCCACGCCCTGGCCGTTCGTCGGGGCCTTGGGAAGGGGCGGGGCCTCGGAACGCCCGGGGTGGATGTTCAGCAGAACACTGAAGGTTCGGCGGAACGTCTCCGGAAACACCTGCGTGTAGTCCTCCGGCAGGAGCAGCAGTACCGCTCCGGCCAGGACCAGCACCACGAACAGCGTGCCTCTCGACATGTTCCAACGACGGGCCGTCATATTCATACTATCGGCACGGGCTGCGGCAAGCGGCAAAGAAACCGGCGTTTGCAGGGCAACGGGAAGCGGCGGTGCTGCCAAAGCGGGCTCATTCCCACGCGTAGCCCGTCTGATCCAGGGTGTCTTTCCAGATTTCCAGGTTCTCGAGGTAGACGCTCGTGCCGCGGGCCACGCACGAGAGCGGATCGTCCACGTGAACCACCCGCAGGCCGGTGGCGTTGGACAGGACCGTATCCATGCCCCGCAGCAGTGAGCCGCCCCCGCACAGGTGCATCCCGTTCTCAATCAGATCGGCCGCCAGTTCGGGCTCGGCCTTCTCCAGGGTCCGCATCACCGTCTCGATGATCGCGCTGATCGGCTCGCGCAGGGCCTCGCGGATTTCTTCGCTGGTGATGACGATCTTTCGCGGCAGGCCGGAGATGGTGTCCCGCCCGGCGATTTCCATCGTCAGCTCCTCTTCAAGCGGCGAGGCCGAGCCGATCTGAATCTTGACCTGCTCGGCGCGGGGTTCACCGATCAGCAGGTTATACGTGCGTTTGAGGTGGTTGATGATGGCCTCGTCGAAGTTGTCGCCGCCCACGCGGATCGACTCACACGTGCTGATGTCGGCCAGGCTCATGATGGCCACTTCCGTCGTGCCGCCGCCGATGTCGACGATCATCGAGGCCGTCGGCTCGGTGATGGGCAGCCCGGCGCCGATCCCCGCGGCCATCGGTTCATCCACCAGGTACACCTTGCGGGCCCCGGCCCGCTCGGCGCTGTCGATCACCGCGCGCCGCTCCACGGCCGTGATCCCGCTGGGTACGGCGATCACCACCCGCGGGCGCAGCAGGCCGCCCCGCCCGTGCACCTTGCGAATGAAATAGCTCAGCATGGCCTCGGTGATCTCGAAGTCGCTGATCACGCCGTCCTTGAGCGGACGGATGGCCGTGATCGAGCCCGGCGTCTTGCCGAGCATCTCCCGCGCCACCAGGCCCACGGCCTCGCCGTTGTTGAGGACGATGTTGGTTCCCTTGCGGACAGCCACGACCGAGGGCTCATTCAGGACGATCCCCTCGTTTCGCACACAGACCAGCGTGTTGCAGGTGCCCAGGTCGATACCCATATCGACGCTGAACCAGCCCAGGATCGTGTCCCACAAAAGCACTTTGACTCCCTTCAACTCGGACCGCGCGCCGTTCGACGTCCCGCCTCCGGGCCGACACTTTCCATCGTGCGTCCTAATGTGTGAAACGGGCCGCTCGGGCCGAATCTACCCGGCGATCTTGATAAGCGTCCCGTAATCTGTCAAACATTGATACGCCACGAAACCGGCCGTAAACAACACGGCCAGCAGCGTCAAGGCCACCAGCGCGGTATACAAACCGGTTGTCGAACTGGGTCTGGGTTCTGCCATAGCGCTGTCCGGTCCTACATGAGCTTGGTGCTGGCGTTGTCGCCGATCTGAGGCTGCTGGAGCTTCAGCTCCAGGACCCCCGCGGCCTTGTCCGTGTCCACGTCCGTGATAACGATGTCGCAGATGAACTCATCCCCCCGCGTCACGTGGAACCGCATGTTCCTCGTCACGCCCGCCGCCGAGCCGATGGAGATCGTCGCCAGGTTCTCATGGACTTCGCTGACCAGGGCCGTCAGGTCCACCTCGCCCGCCGGCAGGGGCTCGACCGCCGTAACAGTCGTTCGTTCCGGGGTCACCGGCTGGGGCCGGGCGACGGCCATCCCGCCGGCCTGGGCGATCTGGCTGAGCCGGTCTTCGAGCTGTTTCTTCTCTTCCACGATCCGGCGACGCTCGGCCTCAAGGGCGTCGAGCTGTACGGTCAACTCGTACATCCGCGCGGTCTTTTCGTTGAGCTGCTTCTCACTGGTGATCAGGGCCCCCCGGGCCTCATCCAGCTTGGCCTGGGTGTTCTTGATCGTCTGTTCCTGATTGGCCAGCGTCTGGGCGTAGCTTTCCAGGATCCCCTGGTATTGATCGGCCCGATGCTGATGCCCGCGGCTCTCCCGCAGGGCGTTCTTCAGGTCGGCCTGAAGCTGCGTGTTCTCGGTGGTCAGTTGCAGGATTCTGTTCTCATATTCCTTGACCTTCTCCTCGGTGACCAGTTGCTGCTCGCGGGCGGACTCGGTCAGCAGCGTCAGGCGATCGTTGAGGGCGTCGATCTGGGTTGCCTGATCGTCGCTGCGGGCCTTGTAGTTATGCGCCGTGGCGACGTACGTGACCACCACCCCGCACAGGAACAGGGAGGAGAAACACAGCAGAATAATGAGGGCTTTCGTCAGGGCACTCAAAACTAACTCCTTTCATCGCCTTTGGGTCGCACACACAACGCCCGTGCCGATATCAGCACAGATACCGCCTCTTCCCTCCGCCCCGGCGCAGCCGTTTGGCCGCAATCCGGGATGGATTCTATGGAATTATCCGCATAAGGTCAAGGCAATTTTACCCTTACGAAAAAGTTGCCAAAAAGCCCCGCCCGGCCGTTCCGCCCGCGTGATCGAGGGGCGGTGGAGCATTTCTGGCGCGGCGGTTCGTGGCTGATGATGATCGCACTCACGGGCGCTTGCCCGCCAGCAGCAGGGCCGACTGGGCGGCGGCCAGACGCACCATCGGCGAATCGTCCCGCAGCAAGGCCGGCAGATGCCGTTCAAGGGTCTGGCCCCCGATATAGCCGACGGCCATGGCGGCGTGCTCGTTGGCGGTCAGGGTCTGCTCCCGGGTGGGCGGCATTCGTTCCAGGTAGGCCTGGACCAGTTCCCGGCCCGTGGGATCGCCTAACCTGCCCAACTGCCCGGCGGCGAACAGCCGCACCTCGATCAGGTCATCGTCCAGCATGGTGAGGATGGCGTTTCTGGCGTCGGAGGTGCCCAATGCGGCCATTCCTTCGATGCCGACGACCCGGTCATCCGGATAGACGCTGATCAGCAGCGGCCAGAGCTTTTCGCGGTAGATGTTCGGGTCCTTCAGATGCGCGATCGCCAGAACCGCCTGCAGCCGAACGCGGCTGTCACTTTCGTCGGCGCCGAGCCGTTGATAGAGTCGGCGAATGTCCGAGGCGTCCCCCAGTTTGCCGAGCAGCATGACGGCGTTGGCGCGGACCTTGGGGTTGGTGTCCTTCAACGATTCGCGAATCGTCGCGATGTGCTCTCGCTGACCCTGTCGGGCCAGCGCATAGGCCGCCGCCAGGCGCACGCTTGGGTCGGGGTCCTTCAACCGCGCGTTCAGCAGGCTTGAGGCGGTGTAGTACTCCAGTTCGCCCACGGCCAAGGCGGCCACGAAGCGCACCGGGGCCACCTTATCCTCGAGAAGTCTGGCGGCGATGGGCATCAGATCCCGCCGCTTGGCCGTCAACACCACCTGCAGGGCCGCCGTCCGTACGTAGCTGTTCTCGTGAGTCAACCCCCAGCGGACCACCTCGAGCGCCCGTTCCTGAGACGTCTCAGCGGGGCCGAGACCGGGTATCACCGGGCCGCCGGCTCGTTGTTGATCCGTGCACCCGGCGGTGACCGCGCCCAGGAGCACGAGCACCGCCGCCCAGAACAGTTTCACACGCATACGTCGCTCCTCTCGGCCGAACAGGCCGACACCGATGACCCCGGCGAAGACCGCGGCGCAAAGCCACTTGAGCCACGGGCCGACGCGGCTGAACACCGTCACCCGGCGATCCGCCGGGATCGTATCGACAAACCACCCGGCGACACCTTGACGTTTCATCGCCTCGTGCGGCAAATCCCCCGCCGCGTAGCCGTCGTGGATGCGTCCCAGCGAGTCGATCAGGCAACTGATGCCCGTGTTGACGCTGCGGATGATGGCCACACGGTTCTCCACCGCCCGGAAGACCGCGATCGCCGTCCGCTGGGCCAGCTCCGTGCTCGGCAGGATACGACCCTGGTTGAGGCGATAGCCCTCCGGACCGAAGCCGTCGTCGGTCGCCGCGGCCGGCGGCTCATAGCGGACGTACCAGCCGTCGTTGCTGATGTTGGCCAGCCAGTCGACGCGTTTACGGCCATCCTTGCCCAGGACGATGCGCCGGGTGACCTCGGTGTCGGTGTCTTCATAGCAAATCAGCACGCCGAACCGCCAGGCGTGTTCTCCCGTGGGCATCTCGAAGACCGTGTACTCCCGCCCGGCGGTCAGGTGATAGTCGTAATCGTAAGGACTCAGTTGCACGACCAGATGATACAGGGGGGGGATGCTCTTGCGAAAGGGAATGTACTCACCGAAGGGGATCAGGTGGATTTTGTCGTACCGGCGTGGGTCCTGCGTGCCGTCGGGCCGGTACAGGTACGCCGAGTTGTACCGGTTCGTGACAACAGGCTCGACCCCTTCAAAATGAAGATCCACCCCGTGCGCGCCGGTCAACAGATACCCCTGGTCCTTCACGAAATCCCGCAGCAGAGCATCCAATTGCACCGGCGCGGTGTCGGGCCGGCAATGGCTCACGTACCCGGGGTTCAGCGCGGTCAGTACGATCGTCTCCGGCCAGATCACCAGATCGGCGCCCGCCTCGTAGCACGACGTGCTGCGCGTGATCAGATCCTGGACGATGGGTTCGGCCGCCTCGCTGAGTTCCTTGATTTGCGAGGGGATGTTTGGCTGGACCGAGCCGATCCGCGGCCCCGGCCGAACGCACGCGGGGGTCTGCGCGATCCGCCAGCCGCCGTAAACCCACGTGCCGGCCAGCAAGACGGCCGCCACACCGACGGCGGCAAGGTGAGCGGGGGCGGCCAAGGCTCTTGGTCCGGTCCGTCGCACGGCCAGGGCCAGTTGGACGATCAGGCCGTTGACCAGGGCCACCAGGAGAGAGACACCCCAATGGCCAAACACATCCGCGATCTGGATAAGTTGCGGATAGGCGTATTGGCTCTGGCCCAGCAGCCGCCATTCGAAGCCGGTCAAGATGATGCCCTGCCAGGCTTCGGCCCCAACAATCAACAGGGCGATTGTGAGAAACAGCGGCACGGGCACGCCACGGCGGGGTCCCGCCTCGGATCGCCACGGGCAGGGGACCCGCGTGTGCTCGGCGCAAAACCGCAGCCCGACCACCAGCAGCGGCCAGTACATGGCCAGGTACAGGCAGAAGAGCACATACGCCGGCGGAGCCACGAAGCCGATCCAATACGCGTTCGCCAGCCAGTAGACCAGGGCGATGCCGTAGGCTATCCATGCCAGCGGGTACGTCGGCACGGGGGAAAAGACCGCCAGCACAAACGGCACAAACGCCACCCACGCAAGGTATCCCAGGCTAAAGGGCGGATGGATAACCGTGAGTATCACGGCCGAGACGGTGCACAGGCCCGCTGCACCGATCCGACCTTGGGGTTTTTCTGTGGTACCCACGTTGTCATTTCCTTCAAGACGCCCACCAGGTCGCCGGGGGCGTATTGGCGGCCATTGTTCATGCGCAGGCCCAATTGCTGGGCGTATAGTTCCAGTAGCGCCGGTCTATTCAGAACCTCGGCGGCGTTGATGCCCACTTCGACGTACAGCCGTTGCAGTTCGAACACCTCCCATGGGTTCAGGGGCCCGGTCGGCTGAGATGCGAACAGTGTCGGCGGCTCTGAAGGAGGTACGGACTCGGGGTGTTCAGTTGCTTGGATGATCGCGTCGATACGCTCCCGAGCCTTGGCGGCGTAATTGGCCGACAACTCGATGCCGGCGAACCGTCGGTTGAGTTTGACCGCTGCCGCCGCCGTCGTGGCCGATCCCAGGAACGGGTCCAGGACCACGTCGCCCGGGTTTGAGCTGGCCGCGATGATCCGTCCCAGCAGCATTTCGGGCATCTGGCAGGGGTGCCAGGCGCACCGTTCGCGGAACGTGCCGCACACGCGGGAGAAGGTGTTCCACACATCGTCGGGTAGCTTGCCCCGCGAATCGGCCCGCTTGTCATTATAGATGAGCTGGCGGTCCGAGGGGACGCGAACCGCGAAATCGTTGAACGTGAACGCCTTGGGGTCCATGACGAAGTAGAAGATATGGGCGTGCGACCGGGCGAACATGGTCTTGGTCTGCTGGCCGAACGTGTAGTGCCAGATGATCCAGTTGCGCAGGGTCAGGCCCAATTTCTCCCCGATCAGCCGCACGTGGGCGGCGTACTCGTCGCCGATCGCGATGTAAAACGATCCATGCGGTTTCAGCACCCCGATGCAGGCGGCCATCCAGTCGCGGGTCCAGGCCAGGTACCGGTCCTTCTTGACCTTGTCATGGTACTTATCGTACTGGTAGCCGATGTTGAACGGGGGATCGGCAAAAACCAAGTCCGCGAACGGCTCGCCGATTCCGTTCAGCACCTCGATGCAGTCGCCGCAGATAATCTCGTTGACCAATCCTGCCATGCGGGAATGATAACAGGAACGGTGGCGGATTCAAGCACATCCGCGACGCGAATTCTCGCGGCCCCGGCTTCGGCGCCTCAGTAGAGGATGCTGGTGACCTGTTCGATCGTGCGGATCAGGCCGGCCAGGTCGGTGGTCTGGGTGACTACGGCATCGAAACCCTTGTGCTGCAAGGCGCGGGCCTCGGCCTCGTTGATCTGCCCGGCCAGAGCGACGATCCGCATGGCGCTGAGGTCCTCGTTGGAGCGGACGTAGCTGCAGATCTGCCCGGCGTCGATGTCGCGGGCCATGAGGTTGATGAGGATCACGTGGGGCTGCTCGCGCTGGGCGGCCAGGCCGCCATCGAAGCTGTTGCCCGCAACGATGACCTCGTAGTCCCGCTTGTCGCGCAGGGCCTTGGCCAGACCCTCGGCGCGGGAGGCGTCCGAATCCAGGATCAGGACCCGCAGGCTGCCCATGTTCAGGGCGTCGATGGGCATATCGTGGGCCTTCATGAAGCGGACCAGCTCGCTGGTGGGGATCCGCCGGTCCCGCGAGCCGGGGATACGGTAGCCCTTCAACTGGCCCGAATCGAACCATTTGGTGACCGTCCGTGGCGCCACGTTGCAGATTTGGGCCACTTGTCCGGTGGTCAACACATCTTTTCGCTTATGCATATCCGGTACCCATGTCCCGGACGGACCGGAACAAAGAATGAGCCGCAGTCTTGATTTCGGTGTCCATACAGTCCAGGTTCGCCGCCCGCTCCTTCGGCAGAAGTCTAATCGGCCCATTTCAGGGCCCGTTTAAGTGTCATTTCGCAAAAAACGCCGCACGTTGTGCGGGCCCGGTCGTCCGATAAGTGTTCTGCCCGTCCTGCGCTGGGGCCGGCCATGGCCCGAAAAACCTCGTTCGTTGTCCCGGAACATACTGGGATTTGGAGAAAATGGTCCGGCTGGATGACCCTGGAACGGATTGCGAGGGGGTTCCTTTGGCCTTTTTTGTTGACGATAGCCGATGAATTACCTATGATGAGCGTGGGAATCGGTGTGTCCGGTCCGCGGGATGATTGCGGACCGGGGCCGGGTGCCCTTGAAAGGCAACGTTGATCGGCTAACGGGAAGGCAGGAGCAGTCGCCCGGAAGGCGGGCGGGAGGCAGTTGAAGCCACAAGGACACCGGCTTCACAAGATGGGGCGAAAGGCGCCGCAAAGCAGGTCGCCAAGTCCGGAAGTCTTGTGGGGCGGTGAGTACGGTCGTAATGTCGTATCGATTAGAAACGCGGTAACATGTCTGTCAGACACGTGGTCCAACAGGCGAACGAAAGAGGTGTTGTCCTCGGTGTGGCAGGGGGATCGCCCCGTCGGCTGATCGGCCGGTGGGAGCGGTTCCCATGTACCCCCGCCGCTTGATGAGTTTCTAAACGATCCTGCCGTACGCACTCCTGACGCGGGCTTTTCGATTGCCGAAGCTCCCTTGCGAACCCTTGCGCCGTCGTGACGGGGCAAGTTCTATATACAGAAAGGGATCGACCATGGAGATTCTGGCAGTGGGGACCGCGACCACCGTGATCATCGCGGTGGTGTGTCTGATCGCGGGAGCAGGGGGGTGTTTCGTCGTTCATCAGGTGCTTGGCCGCATCCGGGCCCGGACGCTGGAGCAGGAGCTCCAGAACCAAGTGGAGATGGCCCGTCGCGAGGCCGACAACATCCGCAAGACCGCCGAGTTGGACGCCACGCGCGAGATGATGGAGAAACGCGAGCGGTTCAATGAGGAGATGGAGAAGACCCAGGAGCAGATGCGAGAGCAGGAGCGGCGGCTCAGCAAGCGGGAGGATACCCTGGACCGCCAGGCCGAGCAGCTTCTGGAGCGGGAAAATGAGCTCAAACGCGAGCAACACCTGCTGGAGCAGCGCAAGCAGAGTTGCGACGCCCGGGCCAAGGAGCTGTCGGCCCTGATCGCGCAGCAGAAGAACCAGTTGCTCAAGATCACCTCGATGGACGTCGAGTCGGCCCGGGCGCTGCTGTTGCAGCAGTTGGAGGAGGAGTGCGAGCGGGAGATGAACGCCCTGATCGAGCGGCGGCTGGAGGAGACCACCGAGATCGCGGAAGAAAAGAGCCGCGAGATCATCAGCACGGCCATCCAGCGCTACGCCGCGGAGCAGACCTGTGAGGTCAGCGTGTCGATGGTGGACATCCCCAATGATGAGATGAAGGGCCGCATCATCGGACGCGAGGGCCGCAATATCCGGGCGTTTGAGAAGGCCACGGGCGTGGATGTGATCGTGGACGACACGCCGGGCGTGATCGTGGTCAGCGGGTTCAACCCGATGCGCCGGGAGATCGCGCGGCTGAGCATGGAGCGGTTGATCCAGGACGGGCGGATCCACCCCAGCCGCATCGAGGAGCTGGTGGCCCAGACCCGTAAGGACGTACAGCAGAAGGCCCTGGCGATGGGCAAGGCCGCCGCCCAGGAGGTGGACGTGCGGGGGCTGAACAACAAGATGCTCACGATGCTCGGCTCGCTGCACTACCGCACGAGTTTCGGACAGAACGTGCTGCGGCACAGCGTGGAGGTGGCGTTCCTGGCGCAGGTCATGGCCGACGAGCTGGGGCTGGACGGCAGCATCGCCCGGCGGGCGGGGTTGCTCCACGACATCGGTAAGGCCATGGACCGCGAGATGGAGGGCAGCCACCCGGTGATCGGGGTGAACTACCTCAAGCGGTTCAAGGAATCGCCGATCATTCTGAACGCCGTCGAGGGGCACCACGGGGACATCCCGGCGGACAATCCTTACACGCCGCTGATCGCGGCGGCCGACGCCATCAGCGCCTCGCGGCCCGGCGCCCGGCGCGAGACGCTGGAGCGCTACATCAAGCGGCTTGAGAAGCTGGAGGAG
>DSDH01000664.1 GCA_011055475.1 Phycisphaerales bacterium
ATCCCGCCGGTGACATAGTACTTACGGTTGACGATGTTGTCCCATAGGGACATGACGGCGCTGAGATAGTCAATATCGCCCGTTTCCATGGCGATGTCGGCCATGCCGGCGTACGAATACGAGGCGCGGACGGCGTGGCCGACGGCCTCATACTGTTGGACGACCGGCAGGTGGCTCTGATCGTACTCCGTACCGCCCCCGCGGCAGTCCGCCAGAAACTTGGCCAAGGCGATGTACTTGTCCCCCGTGCCGGACCCTTCCACGTCGTTGACGAAGCGTCCAAACCGCACGAGCGCGATCTTCATCGCCTGGTGGCCGTCGAACCATTCCTGCTTGGGAGGCGGGCCGATATGGTCATACCAGCAGTCGGCCAGCCTTTTGGCGGCGTCATATAGCCGGGTGTCCTTGCCCTCCGTCAGGAGATAGTGGCTGACCGCCGCTTCCAGGAAGTATCCCGCGACGTACCCTTCATGGTCGCCCCGGTGTCTCGGCGACCAGCGCTGGCGGTCGCTGAGCGTAAAGGCCGTCTGCAAGTACCCATCCGGCTCCTGGGCGGCCAGCACCTTTGGAATCCAGTCCTCCAGCGTTTGTTTCATGTCCGCCTGCGCCTGGGCGATGTCCGCATCGCCCTGGGCATCGATCATGAGGGCGACGCAGATGGACTCGATGGTGTTGAACACCCAGGCGTTGGAGAAGACGTAGCCGCGATGGCGACCGTGCTCGCGACCGGCGAGCTTGTTCGCCGCGTCAATGAAATTATTGATGCCGCCTTCCCGCAGGTCCGGGTCGGAGATCTTGCGTATGCAGTGCGGGATCCAGTTGACGATCAGGGCCTTGGCCCGCCGGCTCCAGAGAGGGCTGTTGATTTGGTAATGCCGCGCATAGACCGGCTCCAGGTGCGCGGGAGGCGGCGGAGCCTGAATCGTCACGGTCAAGGTTGACGAGGCGGTCAACGGCTCGGCGCCGGCCGTCACCTTGAGGACATACGTGCCGGCCTGCGAAAACGTGGCCGTCGTCTGTGCGGATCGAACATCGTCGAAGCGGACCTCGCCCGGACCGGAGGCCTTACTCCAGACGACCGGTGTGCCCTTGCCGTCGAGGGTCTTGATCCCGGCGCTGAGCCAGGTCTTGCCCCCTTGGATCACCACGCGGTCGGGGCCGGCCTCGACCACCGGGGCGAAAGCGGGCGAACGGCCCGAGTCGTAGACCTTCCACTCCAGGATGCCCGTCGAGTATTCCCCATCCCCATCGATCTCCAGCCGCAGTCGGGTCGTGCGGACCTCGTCGAACGTGGTCGTATTGTACCGATCCTTCTGGACGCCCAGACCCGATGCGTTCTTCACCGGCACGAAGGCCTGCCCATCCCAGTACAGCAGACGGCACGCCGTGGGCAACCGAACGCCCCGGCGGTCATCCCACCAGTACACGTCGATCGCGTTGGTGCTGATGGGCTGGGTCCACTCATACTGCACCCATTGTGTCCCGCGTGCGGGCCAGTTGCCATAAGACCCGCGGCCACGGCTGTGAGAGGTGTCGGGCGCGTAGCCGTCGTTCAACGCCGCCAGGGAGGTGTCCCCGGAGACTCTCGATGTCGAAGGCTTTGCGACGAGAGCGAGGTTAATGGGGGTGTTCATCGGCGCCGTCTCTTGCGCCGCGGTGAACGCCCCCCACGCCAGTGCGGTTGCAACGATGGAGGCCGTCACGATGCCACGAAAGGGATGTGCCGATTGCATGAAAGGTCTCCTGACCAGGACGATGTGATCTCACCCGCGATGTTCTTCCCTCCGCCATCGCATGCCTTACAGGGCTTGGCGCAAAGCCCAGTGGCCCTTGGGAATCAACAGTTTCAGGATACCCCGCAGAACCTCGTTTGTCAACGCACCCGCTCGATGCGCGACCCGAGGGTGACGGGCTGTCCGCCGGGGGCGGCGATGCCCCGCCGTTGCAGGAGCGAGCCCTCCATTCTATAGAGCGCCGCCAACGCCTTGACGTAGTTCGCGAGGGCTTCAATCTCGGCAATCTGGCTGGCGACAAGGTCCCGCTGAGCCTGACCGACGAGCAGCGACGTGGACTTGCCGACGCGGAACTTCTCGGTTTCGGCGCGGAGCTTCTCCTCCTGGAAACTGCGGGTCGCGGCGGTGGCGGTGATCTGCTCGCGGGCGCGCAGGACCTCCACGTACCCCGAGCGAACGTCGACCTGCACGAGCTGCGCCAGGTTCTTCAGGGCCTCACGGACCTGTCGGGCGCCGACGACGGCGCGGGTGTGTTCCGCCCGTGCGGCACGATGGCCCCACGTATCCTGGAAGATCACGCCGAAGGACGCATCGTAACTGTCGCCGCCGATGTTGGACGCCGCCTTGGGGAACGTATCGGCGTAACCCGTCTTGCCGAAGGTGATAAAGGCGTCCATTCGAGGAAGCAGCCCGTTGCGGGTTCGCACGATCTCCAGGTCCCCCCGCTGCACGTGGAGCCGGGCCTGGTTCATGTCCGGCCGCATCCGCAGGGCCACCTCCACGTGATCCTCCACCGCGTCCAGCTCGGCCTCCGGCGGCGCGGTGTCATACTCCAAAATGATGTCGCGATCCCAGTCAATCTCCAGCGGCGAGTCCACAAGCCGCAGCAGCTCCAACCGCTCCTTGGCCAGCCGGCTTCGGGCGTTGATGAGATTCTCCCGCCGCAGCGCCACCTCCGCCTGGGCGGCCGCCAGCTCGGTCTCCGCGAGGTTGCCCCACGTGATGCGTTCCTGTATCTCGGCCATCTGTTTTTCGGCCAGGGCGAGTGAATCGGTATAGATCTCGATCTGCCGCCGGGCCAGGGCATAATCCCAGAACTTCGATTCGACCTGCTCCACGAGAAGCTCCATGAACCCGCGAAGCTCATACTCGGAGATGAGGGCGTCGAGCCGGGCCTGATCGACGCGGGCCATGTTCGCCCGGACATCGCGTCCCTGGAGCAGGGCCTGGGTAACGGTCAGGCCGAGGCGGTTGGCCGTGAACGTATCACTGTACAGCGAGGAGTCGGTGTAGGTCGTGCTGCCTTCCAGGCCGACGGTCGTGCCCGTGGGGAACAGCTTGGCCAGGGAAATGACCCCGGTGGCCGCATCCACGGTGGAGCTCTCCGTACTGCTGCCGGCCCGGCCGAGCCGATCCGCCAGGATTCTTCTGCTGGAGCCCTCCGCGATGATGACCGGATCGAAGATCGCCCGCTGCTGCTGTTCAAACGTCCGCATGATCTGCGGGTTCATCTTCTCCACCACAAGCGAGGGATTGTTCTCCATCGCCAGAAGGATGGCGTCCTGGACCCCCAGCCTGAGCGGACCTTCCGCGCGGACCGTGGCATTGGGGTCCGAGCCTTGCGGCGACTCTGCCCCCGTCGGGTCGGCGGGTGAAGCCGTCTCAACGCGAGCACCGGGAGCATCGACGGAGGGGGGCGGATTCACCGATGAACACGAGGCCAGCCACGCCGGCGATACGAGCAGGATCATGCCCCGAAGGACGAAAGCTGTCTTTCCGTGCAACATACGACTCCCTGCAGGACGTCACATGGCCATTTGGGTCGTGCCCGTCCGCTAAGACACCGTCTTCGGCTTGTATCGTTCAAAAAACGAGTATACCACGGGGACAAACACCAGTGTAATCAGCGTCGAGCTGAGCAGGCCGCCGATGACCACGCGGGCCATGGGCGCCTGGGCCTCGCCGCCTTCGCCGAGCCCCAGAGCCAGCGGCGTCAGGCCGATGACGGTGGTCAGGGCCGTCATCAGAATCGGGCGAAGCCGCCGTCGGCCGGCTTCCTCGATGGCCCGGCGCAGCGGCATGTTGTCCCGGTGGCGAAGCAGGTTGGTGTGGTCCACCAGAAGGATGGCGTTGTTGACGACGATGCCTTCCAGCATGATGCAGCCGATGAACGACTGAATATTGAACGTTGTGTGCGTCACCAGGAGGGCCAGGATGACCCCGATGGCGGCCAGCGGGACGGAGAACATCACGACGAAGGGATCCCGCAGCGATTCAAACTGACAGGCCATCACCATATAGACCAGCACCAGCGCCAGCACGTAGCTGAGCAGCAGCTCCCTGAACGCCTGCTGCTGTTCTTCATAATCGCCGCCGAATCCGATGCTGAACTGCAAGGGGATCGGAATCGTGCGGAGCTTATCCCGTATCTCGGACAGCACCGACCCCATGTCCCGCCCGCTGATCTCCCCCATGACGCTGACCAGGCGCTCCTGGTCTTTTCGCTCGATCAGCACCGGACCGCTGCGCGGCGTCAGCGCGACGACGTTGCGGAGTACGACGGGCTGACCCTCGGCATTGCTGATCGTCAGGTCCAGGATGTCGCGCAGGTCCATCTGCTCGGCGTCGCGCAGCTTGACCAGAATGGTGAACTCATCGCCGGCCTGACGGTAGTAGCCGGCCTGCGTGCCGGACAGAATGGTCTGCAGGGCGTTGGCGATCTGGGAGACCGTCAGGTGCATGTCGGCCGCCTTCTGTCGGTCGATGACGACCAGCTCCTCGGGGCTCCCGGACTCGCGGCTGATTCGCGCATCGGCCACGCCGTCCACGCTCTCGACAAGGTCCTTGATCTGCTCGGCGAGGGCGTCGGCGGTCTCCAGGTCGTGTCCGCGGATCTCCACCTGAAGGCGGTCCCCCTCCGAGGTTCCCATGCGGAGAATGAACAAGCCCTGACCGGCGCGGGTCCGCACAATCATCCCGGGGATACGGCTGAGCCGGCGGCGGAGGTCATCGGCGATGTCCTGGCTGGACCGCGAGCGCTGCGACTGGGGCACCAGGGCGATCCGGATGTTTCCGGTATGGCCGCCTCGTCCGCGCCATCGCGAACCACCGACGCTGGTGACAATATTGCGAATCTCCGGAACCGACTCGTTGATGATCTTCTCGACGAGCAGGAATTTCTCATCCAGCACGCCCAGCCGCGTGCCGACCTGCATTTCGGCATCGACCCGAACCTCGCTCTCATCCGTGGTGGGCATCAGCTCCACGCCGATGAACGGCGTCAGCAGCAGACATCCGACCAGGGCCAGGACGGCCAGCAGAACCACCAGCACCCGATGCTGAAGAGACACGTGGAGCAGGCTCTGGTAGCGGTTTTCCAGGGCGATGAAGAGTCGTGCAAATGCGTCGGATATCCGATGCCACCCCCTCGGCGTGCCCGGCGCGCCGCCGGACGCGGCCGGCAGAAGACGCGCCGAGAGCATCGGCACCAGCGTCAGGGCCACCGCCAGCGAGCAGAACAACGAGAAGCTCACCACCAGGGAGAGCTGCTTGAACATCACGCCGGACATGCCCCTCACGAAGATCAACGGCAGGAACACCACCAGCGTCGTCAGCGTGCTGGCGATGATCGCCGCGGTCACCTCCTCGGCTCCGTGGGTGGCCGCCCGGTCCAGGGGCTGCCCGGATTCCCGGACTCGGAAGATGTTTTCGAGCACCACGATGGCGTTATCCACCAGCATGCCGATGCCCAGCGCCAGCCCGCCCAGCGTCATGATGTTCAGTGTGAAGCCGCCGAAGTACAAAAAGGCGAACGTCGCGATAATGGACACGGGAATCGCGGTGGCGATGACGAGGGTGCTCCGAAAGCTGCGCAAAAAGAACAGCAAGACCACCACCGCCAACAGCCCGCCATACACCGCGGCCGAGCCGACGTTGGTGATCGACCGGCGGATGTAATCCGAGGTGTCGATGATCGGCACGATCTTGACGCCCAGCGGCTCGGCGTTGATCCGCGCGATCTCGGCCAGCGCGCCGCGCGCGACCTCCACGGTGTTCTTGCCCGACTGCTTGCTCACGGACAGCCGCATCCCCGGCGCCCCGTCGACCCGCACGATCCGCGTGATCTTTCGCCAGGAGTCCTCCACGCGGGCGATCTCGCGAAGCTGAATGGGCACCCCCTGCCGGACCGCGACCACCGTCTCCTCCAACTGCCGCAGGTCGGTGTATTCCCCCGGCGTGCGCAGGGTGATCTCCAGGTTGCCCCGTTCGACCGTGCCGGCCGGCACGTTGACGTTGCCTTCACGGATGCGGGCGATGATCGCATTCAGGGGGATCGACAGGGCGTTGATCTTGGCCGGGTCGAGACTAACGTGAATCTCGCGCTCCAGGCCGCCCCAGATGTCCACGGCCGCCACGCCGGGGACGCGCTCGATCCGGTACTTGATCTGGTCCTCGATGATCTGCCGAGCCTGCACCGGATCGAGGTTGCTGGAGGCGCCGAGGATCAGAATGGGGAAACTGGCCAGGTCGAACTTCCGCAGCGTGGGCCGCTCGGCCTCGTCCGGAAGCCGCCGCATGACGCGATCCAGGCGGTCGCGCACGTCGTTGGCCGCCGCATCCAGATCCGTGCCCCAGGCGAACTCCACCCGCACGGTGCCTTGGCCCTCGGTCGATACCGAGGTCACCTGTTCGACGCCCGGTACGGCGCTGACGGCCTCCTCGATGGGACGCGTGATGATCTCCTCAATCTCCTCAGGGCCGGCGTTTTCGTATTCGCAGGAGATCGTCAGGGTCGGGTACGAAATATCGGGCATCAGGTCGATGGCGAGCCGCAGCAGGGAAACCACGCCCAGCAACACCACGATCAGTGTGACCATCGTGGTGAAGATGGGGCGCTTTACCGCGGCACCGGAGATCTTCATGGGGTGGCCCCCGGGCGAACAGCGGCCGGCGCATCGGGTGCACCGCCGTCGCGGTCCTGTCCGTCCGGCAGCACAATGTCCGAGCCGTCTTCAAGCAGGTGGTTCCCCAAGGTCACCACGTGTCCGGAGATCGCGGGATCCGTGATTTCAGCCAGCTCGCCGTTTATGATGCCCGTCGTCACCGGGACAAACCGGGCCTTGCGTTCCTTCTCGTCCACCAGGAAGACGCCCTGTACCCCGTTTCTCTTGACCAGCGCCGTGATCGGCACCAGGGTCGCCTCCGGATGTCTCGCGAACTCCACCTCGACGCGGACGAACATGCCCGGCTTGAGCTTCTGGTCGGGATTGGGCACCTCCGCCTCAACCCGGGCCTGGCGGCTGCTCTCCTTCAAGAGCGGCGCCACACGGGCGATCACGCCGGAAAACGTCTCATCGGGGTAGGCATCCGTGGTCACCGTCCCGTGCTGGCCCACGGTGACCTTGGGGTAATCCCGCTCAATCACGTGGACCACGGCCGTCATCGGGTCGTTTTGGAGAATCGAGACGATGGGCTGGTTGATCTGCAACAGCGCACCCTCGTGGACGAAACGCTCGCCGACCACACGCGTGGGGCTGCCGTTCTCCCAGAAGGCCCGAACCTGGGTGTAGGACAGGCGCAACTGGGCCGTCTTGAGGGCCGCCTCCTTCTGATCCACTTGGGCCAGCGAAACCTTGTACCGCGTCTGGCTGGCGTTGAAGGCGGCCTCGGCCGCATCCAACTCCGAGGCCGAGGCGATCTGCTTTTCCCGCAGCGCTTTGGCCCGTTCGTATTCGCGTTTGGCGATGTCCAGATCGCTCGCCGAATTGGCGGCGTTGGCCTTGGCCACCTGCAGCTCGGCCTGGGCCTGCTCCACCTGCTGGGCGAACTCCGCATCATCCAGGACCGCCACGATCTGATTGCGCTCCACCGTATCGCCCACGTTGACCAACAGCTTTCTGAGCCAGCCGGTGACCTTGGGGGCGACGATGAATTGGGATTCCGGTTCCAGGGAGCCGGTAAAGACCCCGATGTCTCGAATAGGGCCTTCTTGGACGGGCCAAACCTCCACGGCCACCGGCATCGCTGACCGTCCCGGTCCCTGCTGAATCCGCGCATCGGCCACGCGGCGGTACACCTGCCAACCCGCCGCCCCCATGATGGCCAGGAGGAGCACCAATCCGAACTTCTTCATGTGTCAGTCCCCAGGCGTCGGACGAGACGAAGTTGTCCCCCTGTCACAGACGTGTACGGGATCGGACAACGACTCATCGACTGTATCTGCCAACCCGGCGTTTGTCAACGTCTACAGCCGCCTCCTTATTCGTCGACGGTGGCCGGGCGGGAAGCAAGGCGGCGCCGGCCGCGCAAACAGCGGGACGATAACCGGGGACTTATGCGCTTGCCCGAAGAGGTGCAGCGACGGATAATGGGCGACGTCGGGTCGTTCGTGAACCGAGAGAAACCGGCCATGTAATCCATCGATCCGGTCAGCGCAAGGTCTTGAGGTCGGGGGGCCGGACCGAGAGCAATGGCTTCGGGCTGCGGGTCGTTTCCAGGGTTCTCCCATGACGACCGACGCCCCGCCGACAGTGGAATGAAAGGGAGATCGAACAGATGGACATGTCACGGGTGTGGCCGATCGTCTGTCAGTACGGCATCGGGGCGGTCTTGTGCATCATCGGAATCGGGTACGGGCTCCGCGGGGGATACCTCAACCTGCGGCTGGCCCAGGACCGCCGCCTCATGGTGACGCTCATCGCGGGGTACCTGCTGATGCTGGCCCTGGTGTGCGTGTTCACCTTTGTAGCCCCCTTCTGGCCGAACGGAGACATGCCATGATGGCTATGGCGATCGGCACCGCTCTGGACTACGTCGTCATCCTGGGGTACTTCATCGCGATTCTGGGATTCGGGCTGTATTTCGGCCGGTACACGGCCTCCACCAAGGACTACTTCTTCGGCGGGCAGCGGTTTTCCTGGTGGCTGATCGCCTTCTCGTGCATCGCCACCGTCGTAGGCAGCTACAGCTTCATCAAGTACAGCGCCGCGGGATTCACTTACGGCATCAGCAGCACCCAGTCCTACCTGAACGACTGGTTCTGGATGCCCATCCTGGTCATTATATGGATTCCTATCGTCTACTATCGTAAGATCCAGTCGATCCCCGAATACATGGAGGCGCGGTTCGACAGGAAAACCCGCATCGCCGCCACCTTCATCATCCTGCTGTACATCATTGGATACGTGGGGATCAACCTCATCACCCTGGGCCGCGCACTGCATACGCTGCTGGGCTGGAATACCATGACCGGGGCCACGATCACGGCCGTGGCCGTCGCGCTGTACGTCTACGTGGGCGGACAGACGGCCATCATCATGACGGACTTGGCCCAGGGGGTCATCCTGCTCCTGGCCGGTCTGGGGTTGTTCATGGCCGGCATCTATCACTTCGGCGGCTTCGAGGGATTCTGGTCGCTTCTGCCCCAGTCGCACAAGTACGCCTTCTCGGAGTTCAACCACCCTCCGAACTTCAGCTTCATCGGCATCTACGTGCAGGACGGCCTGGCCAATACCGGGGCCCTGATGCTCATGCATCAAGGGTTTATCATGCGGTTCCTGTCCCTGAAGAGTGTGACGGAGTCGCGTCGGATGGTCGTGTGCTGGATTCTTGTCCTGGCGCCCTTGGCGGCGATCGCCACCAGTTGCGGGGGATGGATCGCCAAGGCGCTGGTCGCCAACGGCGAGCTGGAGACCGGCGCGCAGGACGCGTTCGTCAAGGCGGCCCATTTTCTGTGCGCGCCGGGCGTTTTCGGCTTTGTCCTGGCCGCGCTGACGGCGGCCCTCATGAGCACCACCGATTCGCTGATCAATGCGGTCAGCGCGATTTTCGTCAACGACATCTGGAGACCCTACATCCGGCGCGACCGCAGCGACAAGCATTATCTTCTGACGGCCCGCATCACGAGCCTGTGCGCCGCCGCCCTGGGTCTGGCGCTGGTGCCCATCTTTATGAAGGACACGATCTACGGGGCTCACGGCATGTTTACGGCGGCGGTGACGCCGCCGGTGCTGACGGCCATCTTCCTGGGTATCCTGTGGAAGCGTTATACCCCCACGGCCGGTTTTGTCACCATTACGGGCGGGGCGATCCTGATCGGCCTGTCGTTCATCTGGCCCGATGCCCTGGTCGGGCCGTTTAACATGGGCATGGGACGGGACGCCTACAAGTTCATGCGGGCCCTGTTCGGACTGCTGGCATCGGGGGTGCTCGGCGTTGTCGTAACGTGGTTCACGAAGCCCAAGCCCGCGGCCGCCTTGATCGGGCTGGTCGGCGGCACCCAGATCGACGCGATGCGACAGTTCAAAGGTGGCGAGCCGAATCGCCGACCCGGCAAGAAGGTGAGGGTAAGGGTGTGCGTGGATGAGACCCTGGCCGGACAAAACGTGGTTCGCGTCTCCCGGCCGGCCCTCGAACGGATGGCGGCCGAGCCGGGCGATCTGTTGTACGCCAACGATGCGCGATGGTGGTACGGCGGCCTGCGGTCCGTTCACGTCAAGGCCGGCGCCCCCCATGATGCGGACGAATCGGACATGCGGATCAGCCCGGAGGATGCGGTCACGGCCAAATTCACCCAGGGCCAGACGATCGTCCTGGAAAAGACCATGTAGTCCTTGGCAGACGGCGCTCGGGTCATCGGGAAAGAAGCACTCATGTTCAAGCGAGAAGAACTGCTCGGTCGCACCTTCGCCTGCTCGTGCGGCCAGACCCATACCGTTGGCACCCGCATCATACGGTACGCCGAGGACGCCGTCGCACATCTGCCCGCCGATCTGGCCTCCTGCGCCCCGGGTCGGCGTGTCGCCGTCCTGGCCGACACACGGACTTGGGCGATCGCGGGCCGACAGGCCACCGAATCGCTCCGACGGCAGGGATGGTCTTGCCAGGAGTTCATCGTGCCGGACCGGGGAGGCAAGAGTCCCGTCTGCGACGATGTCACCTTCGACGATCTGAACGCGCGGTTTCCGGAGGTGGACGCGGCCCTGGCCGTCGGCTGCGGCGTGGTGACCGATCTGACCAAGTGGCTGGCCTTCGAGCACGATGTGCCGTTCGCGGTCCTGGCGACGGCGCCGACGATGAACGGATTCACCTCGGCCAACGTGGCGCCGGCGATCGACGGGGTCAAGACGCTGCTGGTCGCCCGTGCGCCCGTGGCCGTCTTTGCGGTGCCGTCCATCATGGCCGCGGCGCCGTTTGAGCTGGCGGCGGCCGGGCTGGGCGATGCGATCGCCAAGCCCGTCAGCACGGCCGACTGGGTGTTGAATCACCTGTTCAACGCGGAGCCCTTCTGTAAGCCCTGCAGCGAACTCATCAATTCGCTGGAAGCGTACTACTTCGAGTTCCCCGAACATCTCCGCGAGCGCCGGCCGCAGGCCATAGAGGCTTTGGTCAACGCCCTGTTGTACTCGGGCATCGCCATGACCATGATCGGCACCTCGGCCCCGGCGTCGGGGGGCGAGCACCTGCTCAGCCATACGCTGGACATGATGTCCGCCCTGGACGGCCAGGAGCATGATCTGCACGGGCGGCAGGTGGGCGTGGGGACGATCGTGGCCACCGTGCTCTACGAGAAGGTCCTGCACGTGGAACGCCCGAAACCGCTTCCTCTGCCCGACATGGACGGGGCGTTTTGGGGCCCGCGGGTGGACCACGTCGGCCGACAGTATGAGCAGAAGATCCCGGTGGTTGAGGCCATGGCCGGAAAGATGCGGCAAGGCGGTCTCTGGCGGGATTTCGTGGACCGAGGCCGCCCCCTGGTGCGCCCGCCGAGCCAGATCAAGGATTGCCTGCGACGGGCCGGCGCCGCCCACACCTGTGCCGACATCGGATGTTCGCCGGATCGTGTGCGCTGCGCCATGCTGCACATGCACGAGATACGCAAGCGGCCGACCGTGGTGGATCTGGCCTGGATGCTCGGCATCCTGCCCGGCGCTGTGGATGACATCGTTGAAGACTGGCTGATGGATTAGCCGCCGGACGGCGAACGCCGATGATCTTATCTGGCGGTTAGGATGTGGTCGGCCAGCTCCACAAAACCCATACCGTGTCGCTCTCGGGTGATGAAGGCCGGCCCGATCTTTATGAACGAGGCATAGTCCCGCACGTTGGCCACCCCGACGCTCTTGGTGAAGAAGGAGAACAGGGGTTCATCGTTCGGGGAGTCGCCGATGAAAACGAAATCCGCGTTGCAGGCGTCAAGGTCCATGCCCAGCTCCCGCCGCACGAACAAGCGGACCGCCGTCAGTTTGTCATACTCCCCGAACCAGCCATTGACGTGGACGGAGCTGACGCGGACGTGGGCCCCGTGCTTCCTGAAGATGTCCACGATGCGTTGAATGTCGTCGCGCGACAACGGCGGCACATCCTCGCAGTGATCGATGGCCAGGTCGAACTGCCGCCACGGCTGATCGCTCGCGACACGGGCCCCCGGCACGCACGCCAGGATCTCCTGTTCGATTCGCGCCATGCGCTCGGCGTACTCCGCGGGGTGGTGGTCCTGCACGGTGTAGTGCTTGTGCATCTTGCCATTTTTCATCAGGTAGTAGAATGCGCCGTTCTCGCCAACGACGGCGTGCACGGGCCACATGCGGGCCATGTGGTCGCACCAGCCGGCGGGCCTCCCGGTGAGGGGAACGAGGATCTTCCCCGCCTCGTACAGCCTCCAGGCCGCCTGGTAGGCCTCGGGGCGGATCTTGCCGTGCGTGGAGAAGGTATCGTCGATGTCGAAAAACAGCCCCTTGAGGTTCCCGACGTCCACCTGCGAAATGGGCTTGGGTTCCGCCATCCGGCGCGCTCCACAGTATAACACGGCCTCGAGCGGGGCGTTCCACGCCCCATGATGGGCATCCGATTCGACCGCCGGGCCGTCCTGGGTCCGGCTTTATCCGCCGTTGCTTTGCATCTGGGTCTTGAGCCACGCCGGACGGTCGGTCGTGATCCCATGAACGCCCAGTCGCTGCAACCGCAGGGCCTCGGCCGGATCGTTCACCGTCCAAACGTACAATCCCAACCCCGCCGCAAGGACCTCCCTGGCGAACTCCTCCGTCACGCCGGCGTAGTGGACATCGAGCCCATCGATATGGTGTTCCTTGACTTGGCCGATCCAGGCGGGATCATGCGGCAGGTACTCTTCGGTCTCCTTGTCGCGGCGCGTCCCGGCCAGCCAGTACGCCGGCACATCGGGCATGATCTGCTTCGATCCTTTGACCACGTCGAAGTTGAAGCTGATCACCACGACCTGGCGCCGCTTGCCGCTGGCGTCGATCACCGCCTGCAAATAGGGCAGGATCCGGTCGTCGCACTTGACCTCCACGTACAGCGTCTTGCCGGGTGGCACCCCGTCGAGGATCTCCTCCAGAAACGGGATCTTCTCGCCGGCGTACTTGGCGTCCTTGAAGCGGCCCACGTCCAGTTGACGCAGGTCGGCGGACGCGGTCTGCGCGACGTCCAGGTCCACCCCGGCGGTCCGCTTGGTCGTCTTGTCGTGAATGACCACGATGCGGTTGTCCTTGGACAGATAGACGTCGACCTCCACGGCGTCGGCGCCGAGCTCCCAGGCCAGCGCCGCCGAGGCCACCGTGTTCTCCGGAGCCAGATACGAAGCGCCCCGATGAGCGATGATCTCCACGTCCTTCTCCACGCAACCCATCGCGCACACCACCAAAAACACCGCACACCACAGAACCCTCATGACCGCATCCCTTTCCGGTATCCCATGCTCCGTCCGCGTCTGGCCGCCCGGGCCGACGTTACGGCTGTTCCAGAAGCTGGCGCGCCAGCTCCGGGTTATCCGTCGTGATACCATCGATGCCCATGTTTATCAATTCCTCAATTCGGGCCGCGCCGTTCACCGTCCAGACCCACAGTTCCATACCGGCCGCGTGGACCCTGTTGAGGTCATCGGCCGTGATGGCGCTGTGCTCCCAGTTGATAAAATCAATGCCCAGGGAACGAATGTGGCTGATCGTATCGCCGGTCAGGGCGTTGCTGCCGAGGGCCCCGGTGACGATCGTCGAGTCCCTCGCCTCCACCTGAGCCAGGAAATCCCAGTCAAAGGCGATGACCACCACGTCGCTGGCACATCGCAGGGCCCTCAGGACCTCCACGTACTGCTCGGCCGTGCCGGTCTTCCGTTCGATCAAGGGGATCATGTCCGGCAGGACCGCGAGAATGGCCTCGCTCATCAGGGGCACCGGCTCGCCGGCGTAGTCCTCGGAGAACCACGACCCGGCCTCCAGCGCCCGCACCTCGGCCAGCGTCAGGTTCTCCACCGCCCCGGTGCCGCCGGTGGTCCGGTCCACCGTGCCATCGTGCATCAAGACCAGCCAGCCATCCTGCGTGGGACGCACGTCGAATTCCACCAGATCGGCGAATCCGCGCGCCGCGTTGCACGCGGCCAGGGTATTCTCCGGCGCCGCCTGGGAGTAGCCCCGGTGGGCGGCGATCTTCACCCCGGCCGGGCGGAGGCAACCCTCACCCGACGGGTCCGTGCACATCATCCACTGCGACGCGAACGCGAGGAAGTCCGCCAGGCTGACGTAGCAGTCCCGGTTATGATCCATCGGCAGGTAGCCCCAGGCGCCGCAACCCAGATCATCGTCGAGGATGAAGACCGACACCGAGGCGCTGCGCATCGCGTTCCACCGGGGGTCGTCGCTGCTGAGCGTGTGCATCAGCGTCGCGATCCGGTTGCCGGTGTTGACCGCATCGTCGACCGCCAGCACCTCGATCGTTTGGGACGCCTCAAACGAGCCGGGGTCAAACGTGAGCGTCAGTGGTTGACCCGCCTCCAGGCCGTTGAGGGCGATATGCCCATCCGGCGTGATCGTGACGTTCACCTCGACCTGTGGATCGAAGCCGGCGGGATAATCCAGTCGGAGTTCATAGGATGCCGACTGTCCTTCCTTCAGGTGAAGCTCGGCGGGCTCGAAGGCCAGCGCGTGCATCGCCAGCCAGCGGATCTCGGCCTCATCGAGGGCGTGGTCGTAGATGCGGACATCGTCCCACCTCCCGATGCCGGCGTCGTTGCCGGCATGACCGCCGCCCAGAAACACGGCCGTCCCCGGATCGACCCAGGGTCCCTGGCGGGACTCGATCAGCCGGCCATTGATGTAGATGGCGTTCTCCACGGTTGTCGGGGACAATCGCCGCCACGTGACGGCGATGTGGAACCAGTCCCCGCGGGCGTCGCCATCCGTCGCAAGACCGTGGAGATTAGCCGACACCTCGCCGCCGCTCTGAATCCGAAAACGCGCGACCCCCGTCGCGTAGATCCACATCTCCCAGTCATCCGCCTGAACCGCGTTGTCGAACAGCGTGACGTAGTTGTACAGGTCCTCGACGTAGAACCACATCGCCACGGCGCCGTCATCGGTCATAACATAGGGGATGCGCACGTAATCATTGTTCGTCGGGCCCGGATCGGCGCTGATATGGCCCAGCGCCAGGGCCTGGCCAATGACGCCCGGCTCATAGCTGTTGAACCCCTGATGCCCGTCGACAAGCACGCCATGGCGATCGGCGCCGGACGAATCGGCAAGATTGCCTTCCATCTCCAGATGCACCTGCAGCGCCCCATGGACCGATGTCCCCATCGCACCCATCACCACGAACGCCGCCGACAGCATCCACATCGGAAGACAATGGCCGACCCGACTCCTTCTATTCCTCATGCTGTAATCTCGATTCATGGTGTTGACAAAAACGGGCCGGAGGCCCCGCTCCGGCCCGTCTGGTTCAAAAGCACCTCAACCGGTCGCGATCAATCGAGCGATTCCAGCCACCACGCGGCAAAGACCGCCACGTCCTCCAGGTCGATGCGGCAGTCCATGTTGTAGTCCCCCGCGGGCGTAGACTCGCACTCCGGCACGTCCTCCAGCCACCCTTCCATGATCACCAGCAGGTCGTCGATATCCACGTCGAAGTCATCGTCAAAGTTGCTCAGCGACGCCAGCAGGCGGATCTCGGTATCCGTCAGGGCCCGCTCGTAGAGCCGGACTTCGTCCCAGATTCCGTCGCCGTAATCGTTACCGTTGTGACCGCCGCCCAGATAGAACGTGCTGCCCGGATTGATCCACGGTCCGGTGCGCGACTGGATGAGCTCGCCGTTGACGTACAGACTGTTCTCCACCGTCGTGGGCGAGAGGCGTTTCCACGTGTAGGCGATATGGAACCAGTCGCCACGGGCGTCGCCGTCGGCCGACAGGGCGTGCAGATTGGCCGTGACCTCTCCGCCGGCCTCGATCCGGCCCCGGAGCCGCCCATCGCCGTAGATCCACATCTCCCAGTCATCCTGGTGAACGGAGTTGTCGTACAGAGTCACGTAGTTGTACAGGTTGTTCACCTGGTACCAGAAGGCAATCGTTCCGGTCTCCGGCAGGGTCAGAGTAAGCGAGACGTAGTCGCCATCCGTGGCAAAATCGCCGTTGCCCGGCCGCCAGGCGCGGCCCCGCTTGCCCTTCACGTAACCCGCCTCCGCCGCCGGACCGTCGACGAACGCGCCGTCGTTTCCTTGCCCGCTGACGTCCTCCAGGGTATCGGCGTCAAACGACCAATGGACGATCAGACCCGTGTACCCTTCGGGGTAGACCTCGATGAACAGGTCGTCGGCCGCGTAAAACTCGCCGTCGTTGGCGTCGATCTGCAGGTGGTAGACGCCCGGATAATAGATCGTCACGGACGTATCCGGCTGAGTGGGATCATGAATGGTGATGTCGTTCGGGCCGCTGATCACGGTCCATTCGATCATCAGATCGGCGGGCCCCCCGTCGTCGATGACCGACCCCTGCAACGTCAGGTCCAACTGCCCCGAGGCATCCAGCCACTTAACCAGGTCCGGCCCCGCGTCGACGATCGGGGGCTTGTTGCCTCGGTACATCAATCCCAAGACCTCCATCTGCGCCAGGGGCCGGTCGTAGATGTACAGCTCGTCGACCAGGCCTTGCCCGTAGTCGTTGCCGGCGTTGCCGCCGCCCAGGTAAAAGAACTCGCCGGGGTCGATCCACGGACCGGTGATCTCATCGACCAGATTGCCGTTCACGAACATCTTCAGGGCCACGGTAGTCTCACTGAGCCGTTGCCACGTGACGGCGACGTGGAACCAGTCCCCGCGGGCGTCGCCGTCGGGGGCGATGTCGTGCAGAAAGGCCGTCACCTCGGAGAAGTTCGTATCATCGATCTTATCCACGCGAAACCGCATTCGGCCGTCGCTGTAGATCCACATCTCCCAATCATCCGCGTCGCGCGAGTTGTCAAAAACCGTGTTATAGTTGTACATCTCGTGGGGGTTGTACCACAGCGCGATTGTCCCGTTGTCCGGCAGGCGCATCTCCAGGGCCACATGGTCGCCGCCCACGGCGTAGTCCCCATTCAGCAGATTCAGACCCTGTCCGATCTTCCCCTCGGTGTACTGCGTGGCGCCCGTGGGCCCATCAACGATCACACCGTGGTTCCCGTGCCCCGATACATCGAGCACCTGGCTGCCGGCCGTCTCGAAATCCCAGTGTACGATCTGGCCGTCGTAACCGTAGGGGTGCACCACCACCGTGAGCGTGTCGGCGCCCGTGTATTCCCCATCGTCGGCCAGCAATTGCAGTTTGTACGTTCCGGGGGCCGTGATCGTGGCCGTCGTGTCTTCCGCGTGAGGATCGTCGAACGTGATATCGTTCGGGCCGGCGATCTTGGACCACGTGACCAAGGTCGGGCCGATATCCGTCACCGTTCCGTCCAGGGCGACCACAATCGGCGTTGACGCCTCGTCCATCTCGAACGCCTGGTCCGGGCCGGCATCGACCTCCGGCGGGACATTCTCGCCATAGACCAGTTCCAGCACGTCCTTGGCGGGTAGCACACGGTTGTACAGCCTGAAATCATCGAACGCCGCATGGGCAAAATCGTTGCCCGGATTGCCGCCGCCCAGGTAGAAGGTGGAACCGGGATCTACCCACGGTCCGGTCTTGGCCTGTTGCAGGAATCCGTTGACATAGACCTGAGTCGTCACCGTCGAGGCGTCGAGGCGGTCCCACGTCACCGTGATATGCCACCACAGACTCAGCGGATCCTCACCCTGAGCCAACTGCGGCAGATCGGCCGACACCTCGGTGCCTGCCTGCACCCGAAATCGTGCGATGCCACTTTGATAAACCCACATCTCCCAGTCGTCCGCCTGCACGGAATTATCAAAAATGGCGTTGTAGTTGTAGAATGCGTGGGGTTTATACCATAGGGCGATCGTCCCCGAGTCCGGCATAATCAGGTCCAGCCCAACGCAGTCGCCGCCGGCGGCATAGTCGCCGTTCTGCAGATCGAGCGCCTGTCCGATGGCCCCATCGGGAATATAGAGGGCCTGTCCCGTTGCGCCGTCAATGACATAGCCGTGGTTCTCGTGGCTGGAGACGTCCTGTACCGTCAGGCCATCCCACTCCTGTTCGAAATCCCAGTGGACAATAAGCCCGCCGTAGTTGTAGGGATGCACGACAAAGACGACGGTGTCGCTCAACTGGAATTGGCCGTCGTCGGCCGTCAGTTGCATGACGTACCTGCCCGGAACCGTGATGGTCGCGACCGTGTCCTCGGAGCCCGGATCGTCAATCACCGCCGCCGCCGGACCGCTGAGCTGGGTCCACGCGACGGTGTAAGGGCCATCATCCGCCACGGCTCCGTCCAGGGCGACGACGACGGCCGCCCCTTCTCCCATCTCCAGCTCCTGATCGGCTCCGGCGTTGACGTCCGGAGCCTTGTTGTCCTGGAAGAGGCTGTCGTTCGGGTC
>DSDH01000566.1 GCA_011055475.1 Phycisphaerales bacterium
GCCTTCATGGCGATTTCCATCGTCTCCTTGTCGCGGATTTCGCCCAACAGGATGATATCCGGGTCCTGGCGGAGGATCGCCCGCAGGCACGAGGCGAACGTCAGCTTGATTTCGCTCTTGATCTGCGTCTGGTTGATGCCCCCCAGGCGATATTCCACCGGGTCCTCGACGGTGGTGATGTTCTTTCGCGGATCGCGCAGGTAGTTCAGGGCCGAGTACAACGTCGTGCTCTTGCCGCTGCCGGTCGGGCCGGTGACGATAATGATGCCGTGCGGCCGGGCCAGGATCCGTTTGAACTCGTCCAAGAGCTCCGGCTCGAAGCCCATCTTGTCGAGGTTGTGCTCCACCGCCCCGGCATCCAGAATACGCAGGACGACCTTTTCACCGTAGATCGTGGGCAGCGTGGAGACGCGTACGTCGATGTCGCGGCTGGCGGCCTTGATCTTGAATCGGCCGTCCTGGGGAAGCCGCCGTTCGGCGATGTCCATTTCGCTGATGATCTTGATGCGCGCGATGACCGCGGCCTGCATCTTCCGCGCCGGCGGCACCATATCCTGCAGCATGCCGTCCACCCGCATGCGGATGTTCATGCCCCGCTCCTGGGGCTCGATGTGAATGTCGCTGGCGCGGCTCTTGACGGCGTGACTGAGCAACAGGTCCACAAACCGGATCACCGGGGCATCCTCGGCCTCGACCACGGCGCTGCTGGTGTCCTCGGGTTCGTCGTCGTCCTCCGTGCTGACCTCCAGCTCCACCAGGTCGCGAAGCTTCTGCTCCTGCACGTCGGTGCCGTGGTAGATGACGTCGATCACCCGTTGGATGTCGCGGGCCGGAGCGATCAGCACCTGCACGGAACGTTTGAGCTTGACGGTGACCGTGTCGATCGCGACCACGTTGAGCGGATCGGCGATGGCCACCTGCACCTTCCCATCCTTCTGCCCCACCGCCACCAGGCAAAACCGCGTGGCGATCGTTTCGGGGATCTGACGCGCCACCTCGATCTGCACGCTGGAAATATCTTCCAGGCTGATGCTTTCAATGCCCAGGTAGGCGCCCAAGGCCTCGGCCACCTGGCGGTCGGACAAGATACTCAAACGGACCAGCACCTCGCCGAGACGACCGGTGCTCTTGCTCTGCTCGCCGAGCGCGGCGTGCAGTTGCTCCGGCGTCAGGTATTCCTGGGCCACCAGCCACTCGCCGAACAGGATGCTCTCCTGCACTTGGGCTCGCGTGGGTCCGGATTCTTTTATCATAGGCCTCATCTCACAGGCATCCAAACAGTGGTGATCGGCTGTCGCGGAACCGTCGGCTCACGCCCTCACGGGCTCATGGGCCGGCTCGGCCCCGGCCGGAAGGAATCGGCTCATGACCTCGTACAACGCCCGGCTATCGACGGGCTTGGCCATGAAGTCGTCGAAGCGGTCGTCGGCCTGCACCCCTGCCGCCGACAGCGCGATAATCGGGCAGGTCAGCCCCTGATCGCGCAAGACGCCCACCGCCTCGTTGCCGTCCATATGCGGCATCCGAATGTCCATCAGGATCAAATCGTAGGTATCCTGTGTGGCCATTTCGACGGCCTTTCGGCCATCCTCGGCCACGTCCACCTGAAGGCCCATCGCCTCCAGGAGCAGGCTGATGACCATCTGATTTGAGGGCTGATCCTCGGCCAGCAGGATGCGCCCGTGGCATTGTCCGATCTTGGACGATGAGCTCCGGCGAGCGACGGGACGTGGCGAGGCCGTCGCCTCGGCCGCCTGCTCACCCGACGTCGGGTGTTCGGAAACCTGTGATTCGTTCTGCTCTTCTTCCCTTGGCGTCGTCTCCAGGCCGACCGGCACGACCAGGCTGAAGACGTTGCCCCGGCCGGGCTCGCTGACCACAGCGATCCGCCCCCCCAGTAACTGTACGATCTGATTGGCCACCGCCAGGCCGCTGTTGACCACCAGCCCGTGGCTCATACTCGCCAGGATGCTCTGCTTGGCCTCGTCGCAGCCGGCATACGGCTCGAAGATCTTGTCCAGCTTGTCCGGCGGCATCCCCACGCCGGTATCTTCCACGTCGAACCGAGCCACCACGCGACCATCACAACAGTCCATTCCCGCGTGCACGTGCACGTGGCCGGCATCCGTGAACTTGATCGCGTTGCCGACCAGGTTGATCAGACACTGCCGCAACCGCACGGGATCGGTGCGCACGTTGCCCGGCAGCCGGCCGGTCGTTTCGATCTTGAAGTCGAGTCCTTTTTCGATCGTGGCCGGCGTCATCAGCGACTTGAGTTCCTCCAACAGCAAGGCCAGGGAACAATCGGCGGTCTCGATCTCCAACTGCCCGTTCTCGATCTTCGAGAGATCCAGCACGTCGTTCACCAGCGCCGCCAGTCCCTGGCCCGAGCTGTAGATCTCCGTCACGTACTCGCGCTGCGCATCGGAGAGCTCTTCCTGGCGGAGCAGGTCGCTGAACCCGATGATGGCGTTGGACAGCGTGCGGATCTGATAGGCCATGTTGTCAATGAAGCGGCTTTTGGAGGCGATCATCGCGTCCTTCTGCTCGCTGGTCTTGGGCTCCTCGAAGCCCGGGGACCCCGGTCCGCTGGAGCTGAGAATCTCCTGGGTGCTCTTGGGCCGCATCGTTAACTCCTGAACGCGCCTTAGACTCCCGAAATACCCTTGGCCTCATGGACATGGAGACCCCATGCACACGGCGCCACGTACTCTGTGTTTCGGCAATCCGCCTGCCCGACTTGGCCGGGAATCCCCGCCCGCTTATTCCCGGCCCGGAACGCCTCGCCGATCGACCATCGCCGATCTTCGTCCGATAAGAAACCTCGCACCGATGCATTCAAACGGTGAAGCGGCTTATGCGACCGGAACATCGGCGCCGTGCATTGATTTTCGGGGAACCATCGTGTATTATGGGGCGTGTAGCGCCGGGGGATTCGATAGCGCTAATGGAGCACCCATGAACCCGTGGTCTCAGGCAGTCTGCGTGCTGGGGGTGGCCGTCTGCGGCGTCCTTCTGGCCAAGGCATTGTCCTGCCGGCCCAAGGCCTGGTGGATCGGCTACGCGCTGCCGCTGGTGCTGCTCGCCCTTCTGACGATCGGGCGGCTTTCCTGGATCACCACGGCGGCGATCCTGCATCGTATCGCGGTCAGCCAGTGGCGGTATCCCCTGCTCGCCCTGGCCATCAGCCTGGGCCTGTGGACGTGCGTACCCCGCCTGCGCTTTGCATGGCAGCGGCGTCTGCTCATCGGCATGATGGGCGCGTTTGTCCTCTGGTTCTGCGTCGTCCCCTTCGCGATGGCCGCCGTGCTGGCAAGCGATCTGGCGCGCCTGCCGAACCGCTTTGACGCCCACGGCATCTGCCGCCAGAGCCGGTCCTATACCTGCGGTCCGGCCGCCGCCGTCACCGCCCTGCGGGTCCTGGGGCTGCCGGCCGACGAGGGGCGACTGGCGTGGTTGTCGCGGTCCACCCCCTTCTCAGGCACCCTGCCACAGACGCTCGCCCACGTCCTGCAAATGGAATATGAAGATCAGGGCCTGCAATGCCGCTATGAGCCCGTGACCACGATTGACCAGTTGGACGATGATGCGGTGGCGCTGGCGATCCTGCATGAAGGGCTCCTCGCCGACCACTGCGTGGCCGTGTTGGACGTAATTGATGATGTGGTGGTGCTGGGCGACCCGGCTGAGGGCCGGCGCACGGTCGACCGGGCGCACTTCGCGCGTCTGTGGCGCGGCTGGGCCATCCGCCTGCGCCGCCTGTGACCGATCGGATGTCGCCGCGTTCAGCCCCTACTTGGAGGACTCAAGCGGACTCTTGTAGGAGTACCAGAGGGGCTTCTCGACGAAGACCATGGGCGAATCGGGTTCAATGGCGCGCTTCTCGGTCACCCATACCTGACCGGTCTGCGTATCAATCACCCAGGCCACGTTGCCGCTGCTGGAAAGCTGGTACGGCCCCATGCCCAACTCGCCGGCGCCGATCAGCAACGTAAGACACACACCCAGCATCACGCCCATCAGAAGTGTCGTCCAGTTCGCTTTCATCGCTTGCATCCTCAAAAAGGGCGGCCGGGTCCGTTGACCGAACCCGACCGCACGTTCGCATGTCTGTTACCTTAGTCCATATGCACGGTCAACTCGTGAATCGACCAATACCAACTGTCGTGCGAACCGGTCTGGACGATCCTGATGAACCGCCCACGCACCGGCTGATCGAAACGAATCGCCGTCAACGGGTTGTCCGCCTTGCCGGTGGTCACGGGTTTGCCCCAGTTGGCGCCGTCGAAGGAGACGTACACCTCATAGCCCCGCGGGAAATCGTTCGCCGAGTTCCGCGCATCCAGGGTCAGGCCCGTGATCTTCGCCTCCATGCCCAAGTCCAGCATGAACCAATCACCGGGCTTCATCGGCCGGCCCGTATCCCAGCGGGTGTCCGGATTGCCATCCAGCGCCGCCTGCGCGCTGCCCGCATTCAGCGAGGCCGTGGCCTTGCGGCTACGGCTGCTCAGCGCCTCGCGTATCTTGGACGCGGCGAGCTTGGCCTCCGTGGCCAGGGCCGGGTCCTGCTGGGCCGATTCGGCCAGCGCCAGCGCCTCGGGGCATGGAAACTTCGTCAACGCCGAAAGCACCACGCGTTTCTCATCGGCCCGTGGGGCGATCTCCATGGCCTGGGCCAGAGACGCCACGGTCTCGGCGGCACTGCGGTTGGCCGGAAGCTGGAGCAACTGGATGTAGCCACGCAGGGCCAGGATGCGATTCGTGGTGTCCGTCTCGCGACGGGCCAGTTGCAGCAGATCATCCAACGGCGCCGCATCCGGCCAATCCGCCAAAGCGCGGATGGCCGCCCGCTTGACCTCCGTGTTGGACGACTGCAAACGGGTACGCACGGCCGCCAGACTCTTGGGGCCTCCGATGCGTGCCAGGAGGCCGAGCAACGACGCCTGGACGGGTTCATCAGCGCGGTTCAACGCCGCGATGACGGCATCAGGCTCGACCGTGCCACTGCGGGCGATCAGCCGTACCGCCGCGCGATCAAACGCGGCCCGATCCGAGGCACTCTCGGCCCGAACCAGCAAACCGACCAATTCCTCCAGCAAAGCCGGCGACGCCAGCTCGCCCAAGGCCCTGGCGGCCGCCCTACGCACCGAGGCATCCGAATCCCGGGCGGCGGCCAGCAATGCCGGCACGGCCTTTTCTTCACGACGATCCACCAGAACATCGATGACTGCAACACGCATCGATGCGGCGCTGCGGCCGCGGAGCATCTCGATCATGGCATCCGCAACACCCGGACCCGAGAGCCGCGTCAGGCTCTGGGCGGCCGGCTTGGCGGCGGCATCGTCACCGGCCGCCATCTGGGCCAACAGCGGCACGTGAGAGGCATCGCCCAGTATGGCCAGGGCGCGGATCGCCGCTTGTCGCACCTCGGCGTCGCGGCTATCGGTCAACGCCGCCACGAAGGGCGCCGCGGCCTTGTCGGCGCGGGTCTCCAGCGCCGCGAGCAGCACCACCTGCCCGGCGGCATCCAGCCGATCCAGCTCGCGGGCCACGCCCAGGGTAATCTCACGGCCGGGCACTTGGGCGATAAACTGGCCGGCGGCCTTTTGCAGATCCGCGTTCGAGTCACGCAATAGCCCCACCAATCGGGGGACGGCCTGCTGAGGCTCAGCCATCACCAGACCACGATAGGCAGCGATGCGGATCGGCGTGCTTTTCGAATCGATCATCTCCCGATAGATCGCCGCCGCCTGGCTGCGCCAACCGTTGGCCAGCATTTGGTCCGCACACATGAGCAGCGCATCCTGGCGCAGTGGCTCGGGCACAGTTGAAACACGCATCCCCTGCAAGGCCCGGGCCGCCTGTGCCGAACCGATCCGGCCCAAAGCGTTAACAGCCGCCTGAGCGACGCTCTCATTCGCCGAGCCCGCCAACCGAGCGATGTCGGCCACAGCCTCATCGTCTCCACGCCGCCCCAACGAATCGAGCATTCCGATCTTCAGATCGTCCGGCACGACCGCCAGGGCCCGGCGCATCGCCGTGGCCGCCTCCGGCGCGGGGTTATCCTGCAACGCGTACCGCGCCATGTGCGACAGCTTCGGGTCGCGCAGCAACGGCTCCAACACGGGCACGCACGCCGCCGAACCGACCTGACGAAGCATGCGACAGACGAAATCCTTGCCGGCATATGGCGTCTGCGGATCCTGCAAGACCTTGAGCAGCCGCGCCTCCACGGCCAGGTATCCTTCCGGGCGAAGCGAGCGGACGTGAGCCTCCACCGCGGCGCAGGCCGCACGGCTCTTGCCGAAGTCATACTGCCGCAGCGCCTCAAAGTCGACACTGAAGCGCGGCCGCGTGCTGGTGCGTTCGGCAGTGGGGAAGTCGGCCGGCACGTCGATCTGCGTCACGCGGCCGGTGGCGGCCCATTCGGCGCCGCGCTGCAGCGTGACCGCGAAACCCACGCACCGCATCTGCTCGGTGGCGTGGCCCAAGACCGTGTGGAAAACGCGGCCCTTGCCGTACCGCACCGTGAACATCACGGGCTCATCGCGGTCGGTCCCACCCACATTGGTATCCTGCCGCGCCGTGGCCAGCAGGGTCATGTTCTTCGCCGGGCCGCGGAGCCGGTTGTACAGCTCGTCCTTCACGTGCAGCCAACGATCGGGCAGGCCGGCGGTGACGGCGTGGTCGCGGTTACGGTGCACCACCGGCCATTCGGTCTGCTGGCCGTGCGAGCCCCCGGCCCCGGGCGAATCATCGCGCACGAGCTTGCCGTCTTTCCAGTAGACATAGGGCCCGTCTTTCTCGTTGCGGCCGCCCCAGCCGCCCAGGGCGATCATCTCATTCCACTCGCGCCAGTCGGCAAACGCGTTGTTGGCTGCGTGAACCACCACCAGCCCGCCGCCGTTCTCCATGTACGTGACGAACGCATCCCGCGTGGCCTGGGGCCACGCGTCGCCGGTGTAGTTGGCGACCACCACGTCGTAGGCGGCGAAATCGGGCCGGAAGCCGTCCATCGGCTGCCCTTGGGGGGGCGTCGTCGCCACGTCCACCTGGACGAACACGGCCGAGGCCTCAAGAATATCGCGAATCACCGGCGTCGTGGCCTTCCAGTCGTGATTGTTCTGACCATCGACGATCAGGGCCTTCAGCGCGGGCGGGTTCGCCCCGCTGAGATCCTTGAGGCGGATGTTGCGCCACTTGATCTTCTGCCCGGCCTTGTCCGAACGGTGCACTTGCAGGGCGATGAAGCCGCTGCCGGTCATGTCGTCCACCAGATCCGCCGCCGGGACGCCATTAACCCACGTGCGGATGCGGTCGCCGATCGCCTCGATCCGGTAGTGATTCCACTGATTCTGCTTGAAAGCCTTCTGCGCGTCGGGCATGTCCTTCAGGGGAAACAGCCAACCCCGCCGCGCCTCATCGTAGATGCCCCCGCTCCACGCCCGCGAGGAGGGGTCGATCTCCACCTGGTAGCCGTGCACGCGGCCATTGTTGTGGTCCGGGTAGCTGTGGCTGCGGATCTGAATGCCGGAGTTCATCGTCGGCTCGACGAGGAACTCGACTTCCAGGATGAAATCGCGATAGTGCTTCTCGGTGCACAGAAAGCTGTTCGGTGTGTTCAACACGGTGGTGCCGACGATCATGCCGTCCTCAACGGCAAAGTGCGCCTTGCCGTTGCGCTGCACCCATCCGTCGAGGGTCTTGCCGTCAAACAGGTCCTGCCATTGCGGCTCGGCCCCCAAGCCCGCGGTCAGGCTCAACACCAGGGCCACGGTCAAACTCATGCCCCATTTTCTGGTCATTGGAATGGCTCCTTTCGATTATCGGGTCAGAGGCCCCGTTTACAGCATCCACGGTTGACGGTAGGCCCGCCCCAGCAATGCGGCCGCCCCTGGATCGTCGAGAATCTGTTCGGTTTCAGGGTTCCAGCGGATCTTACGTCCGACCAGCATGGCGATCTCGCCCAGCAGGCCCACGCTGATCGATCGATGGGCGATCTCGGCGGGCGTGATCGTCTCCTTCCGGGTCTTGACGCAATCCAGGAAGTTCTGCAGGTGATCGTTGCTCTTGTAGAGATGAATCTCATCCGGGCCGATCACCTCCTGGAGGATCTTCGGGTCGCTGGCCCGCAGGCCGCCACGGTTGACGTGAATCCATCCATGCTCACCGTACCAGCAGGCCCCCATGCCGTGCGGCTGCTGGCCGGCGTTGGCCACGACCATCTCCAGACCGTCGGCGTACTTGCACGTGAAACGATACGCATAGGGCACGTCGTAGGTGCCTTCATCGGGATACTCGCCGCGCCCCTCGATCTCGACCGGGCCCGTGCGATCCAGGCCCAGCCCCCAGTGGGCGATATCAATGTGGTGACCCGCCCAGTCGGTCAGTTGCCCGCCGCTGTAGTCCATGACCCAGCGCCAGTTCCAGTGCGCGCCGCCGCCGTTGTCGAAGCCGGTGTACTCGCGCCACGGGGCGGGTCCGAGCCACAGGTTCCAGTCCAGCCCCGCCGGCACGGGGCGCACCGGGAACACCCCACTGCGCCCGCCGTCGGGCAACCCGACCTCCACGTGTTTGACCTTGCCGATCCGTCCGTTGATGACCAGCTCGCAGGCCCGGTGGAAGTGCGCCACGGACCGCTGCCAACTGCCCGTCTGCCAGATGCGCCCGTAGCGATCGACGGCCTGACAGATGGCCCGGCCGCCGCGGATCGTCCGCGCCAAGGGTTTCTGCCCGTGGATGTCCAGGCCCGCCCGCGCGCACTCCACGGAGATGATCGCGTGCCAGTGATCGGGCAGGGCATGCATCACGGTGTCCAGATCGCCGCGGCCGATGACCTCGCGGAAATCGCGGTACCCGACGCAGTCACTGTTGCCGTAGCGTCCGTCCACCATTTGCTTGGCCTTGCGCGCGTGATTGGCGTCCACGTCGCAGACGGCCACGACACGGACCTCGTCCTTGTGCAGAAAGCCGTTGAGGTCGCCTTGTCCCATCGAGCCGACGCCGATCGCTCCCATGACGATCTTCTCGCTGGGCGCCGAGGCCCCGAAGACCGAGCTGGGCACGATCGTCGGCAGCGCCAGGGCCGATCCGACCAGGGCCCCCCGCCGCAAAAACGCCCGTCGTGAAATGCTGTTTCTATGACTCATCGCACTCTCCCAAACAACACTGTATGGTCGCTTTTCGCTTACCACAGACCCACCCGGCGGCGGGATTATTGCACTATGCTACCAGAATGGACCCGCTCATACAACCCGAAGACGAACCGCAGACAAGGGGCCGCGGCATCGTGCGGGCGCACCGTATACGGGCGGTGCGATGAAAGATACACAACCTGGAGGCGTGCCGCGAGGGTTCAACCCGATCGCGTCAGACGGCCGTTTCCACCTCGACGACGCGAACGGTGTTCTTACCGGCCTGTTTGGCGGCATAGAGCGCCGCATCGGTGGCCTTGGTGACGTCTCCGATGTAGCTGGCCCCATCGAACTGGCCCACCCCGACGCTCAGGGACAGGGCGATCTCGTGGCCCTCCCAGAGAATGGGCGTCTCCCCGACCATGTGGACCATCCGCTCGGCGACGGTCACGGCATCGGCCAGCGAAGTATTCGGCAGAATGACGGCGAACTCATCGCCGCCATAGCGTGCGGCGATGTCAATCTGGCGGATGCAGGCGCTGAGCCGCCGGCTGATCTGCTTGATCGCCATGTCGCCGGCCCGGTGCCCGTAGTTGTCGTTGACGGGCTTGAAGTTGTCCACGTCGGCCATGATGATCGAGATCTTGCCCCCGTATCGCTGCGACCGTCGCAGTTCGCTTTCAAGCTGCTCGTAAAACGTGCGGTGGTTGAGCATGCCGGTCAGACCGTCGGTCTTGGCCTGTTTCTGCGTTTTCTCGAACAGCTTGACGTTGCCGATGGAGGCCCCGATGAGCTGGCGAAACAGCTCGAGCACGGCGATATCGTGCTGGGTGAAACGCTCGCCGTCCACCTTGTCGGTCAGGTTCAACACACCGATGACCCGGCTGTGGCAGATCAGCGGCGCAATGATGCAGCTCTTGGTGTGGTAGTTGTCCGAGAAGGCCCGCTGGAACTTCTGAATGACCGGACGATTATGGGTGTCCACGTCATTGACGAGCATCAGCTCCTTGCTGCGGACCGCTGCGACCATCGGCGAAGGCGGATTCTGATTGAGCGACACCACGTTGTTAATGAGAAACGGGTGGTTGTTCTTCTCCAGGTGAAGGATGTCGCTCGATTCGTCCAGGATATACAACGAAGCCAGCCGTGCACCAATGAGCCTGGGGATTTCGTCGATGCACACGTCGGCGATTTTGCACATCTCCAGACAGTTGAGCCGCTTGGCCAGCGGGGTGATCTTCTCCAGCCATTCGACCGAATCGTGCTCCAGCTGGGCCTGCGAATCAGAAACGGGTCGCTCGTTATCCATCACTCACGCCATAAAGTGCATGTTTTCAAGGTCTTGCGCGATTCCAACCGAAAGGTCGCACACCCTATATCGGAGCATCGACCGGGCCCGTTTACTCGATTCATCGAAAACAGAAACGCTCCCGCATCGTCGCGACATCAGTCCCCACCACGGATCGCCTCGGCACCGTCGCACGGTGCGCCACATTGCAGGACCGGCAGCGAGCACATTGGACTATTAAGGACATGGACTAGTTTTTCTAATACAGGGTAGTATTACCTATGCAATTTCTTCGACCAATCGATCCGCAAGCCTGAGATGGGACCGCCCGTGCGAAGTCCACCACCAAGATTGGCGGGCACCGAGACACGAGGGCCGCTGATTCTCAGCAAGCATTGTCCAAGGAAGGACCTTGGATTCAGGCCCTTTGAGCCTGTCAACCCACCATATTTTGCAGGTTGAGCCTGCCGTTCAACTGGAGTTCCGATTCACACTGGTCGAGAATCACCCTGTCGTCCTATCGACGCCAAGGTCTCCCGCGAGCCCCGGGACTTCTCGCACGGCCCGCAACGTCCGATAGGTAAATCACCCCACGAACAAATCTTGGAAAAAAGGTCGAAATATTGTTGACGCTGGCCTCGATGTATTTTACGTTTTGTAAAACGTCAAAGCTATTGGGCCCCTTCGGTTCTCACCGCAAGGGGATGGGCTTGAGACGGTGGACTTGTCGGTCGGACCTTCGACACCGCGCGAGGAACGTCAGGGCCCTTCGCGGCTTTGGAAAACTGGAAGCAGACCCCGTTCAGCAATATCGAGCTTATGCGGTCCAACCACGATCGAGACAGTCATGGCTTTGCGATTCCGGCCAAGCTTTACCGGATCGGCGAAGTTGTGCAACACACCCCCTTCACCCGGCAGACGATCCACAATTACACGACCATGGGCCTGATCCAGGAATCGGACTGGACCCAGGGTGGGCATCGGCTGTACGACGAGTCGGTGTTTCGACGTCTGGCCCGCATCCTCGAGCTTCGTCAACGCAGCAAGACCCTTTCGGAGATTAAGGCGATCCTGGACGCGGAACAGAGGGCCACGATGACACAGAGTTGAGGCCGCGTAACACGTGAGCAGGAAGGCGGATGGATTATGAAATGGACTTCGACCATCACGGACAATGTCACGGAGGTGCTCGCCAAAATCGTGGCGTTCACGGAGCAGCGACGGCGGATCCTGACCGAGAACATCACCCACGTCAACACGCCCGGTTATCAGCCCCGCGATCTGGACGTCGACGGCTTCGCCGCGTTGATGGCTCGGGCCGTAGAGGAACATGTTCGCAGCGACCGGCTGATTCTCTGCGACACCCCCACCATTCACTTCGAGCCGGGCGGCGGCTTTGAGACCTCCCCGATCGTCGATGCCGAAGCCCAGCGACTCCTGGACACGGACCGCAAGGCCTACGTGGAACACCAGGTCAACAAGCTGGCGGAGAACCTGCTCAACAACAAGATCGCCCGCGGCCTGATGGAACGCAAGCGGCGGCGCGACCTGGGCCGGTAGACTCGCCCTCCGGCGACCCGACCCCGCAGGGATGAGGCATGAAAACGAAGGATGGAACCACGCGGCTTCAAGCCCTCATGGCGGATCAATCCCGCCGGGCTGAGGTGCTGGCCGTGAGCAGCGGCAAGGGAGGCGTGGGCAAGACCAACATCGCCGCCAATCTGGCGATCTGCCTGGCCGCGGCGGGCAAGCGGGTCGTGCTCATGGACGCCGATCTGGGGCTGGGCAACCTCGACGTCATCATGAACGTCTCGGGCCGGCAGAATCTCTCACACGTCGTCTCCGGACACCGCACGCTGGATGAGATCCTGCAGGTGGGCCCCGCCGGCGTCGAGGTGCTGTGCGGCGGCTCCGGCATGGAGGAGCTGGCGAACCTGTCCCGCTTCCAACGGACCCGCCTGATCAACGAGATGGCCACGTTGCAGGAACGGGCCGATGTGATCGTGATCGACACCGGGGCCGGCATCGGCGCCTCGGTGCTGGCCTTCTGCCAGGCGGCGGATCACACCCTCGTGGTGACCACGCCGGAACCGACGGCCATGACCGACGCCTACGCCGTCATCAAGGTGCTCGCCGGGCGGCGCTATCCGGGGCGGCTGAGCCTGATCGTGAACATGGCCGAGTCCATCTCGGAAGGTAAGAAGATTCAACAACAGATGGCCGAAGTGGTGCGGCGGTTCCTGGACACGCCCCTGTACGATGCGGGCGTGCTCTGCCGCGACGACCGGCTGGTGGCGGCCGTCCGCAACCGCGAGCCGGTGGTGCTGGCCTATCCGCACGCGCGGATCACCGCGGCCCTGGTCGCGATGACCGCCCGGCTGGCGCAGGGACCGGCTGCCGGCAAGACCGATAACTTTTTCCAGAAGGTGGTGAACTGGTTTTTCTAAACGTTCCACGGGATCGCGTCGATACCAGGATGCTGGGCCCAGGGCGTATCGTGTTCTGCGTCGACCGACCGTGAAATGAAACGGGTCCGAGGTTTCAAGTGAAACACACGGCAGGTGAGCTAGTTTCGGCACGATACAGGGAGGTACGTCAATGAAAACGGCTCAACTCGAGAACATCGAGCAGGTCTGGCAGGAATTCTTCGTAACCCGCGATGAATATCACCGCAATCTTTTGATGGAACACTATCTGCGCATCGTTCGGTACACCGCCGAGCGTATCTACGCGAAGCTGCCCGACAAGGTTGAGCTGGATGACCTGATCAGTGCGGGTATTTTCGGACTTATGGATGCGATCGATGCGTTCGATCCGGAGCGCGGCGTGAAGTTCGAGACGTATTGCACACCGCGAATCCGCGGGGCGATCCTCGATGAGCTGCGAAACATGGACTGGGTGCCGCGGCTGGTTCGGGCGCGGGCGCACCAGCTCGAACGGGCGTTGCAAACCCTCGAGGCCCACTTGGGCCGAATCCCCACGGAGAAGGAGATCGCCGAAGAGCTGGAGCTGAACATGGAGGAGTTCCGCCGGCTCCAGCGGGACGCCAACGCGATCGGCCTGGTGTCGCTGAGCAACAAGTTCTCGGACTCGGAAGGCGAGCGGGACATCCGCGAGATCGACGTCATCGAGGACCAGAAGAGCCAGAACCCCCTGCTCGAGGCCCAGAAGCGCGACCTCAAGAACCTGCTCACCAAGGGCCTGACGCGGGCCGAGCGATTGATTGTCGTCCTCTACTACTACGAAGAGATGACGATGAAGGAGATCGGCGCCACGCTCGATCTGTCCGAGTCGCGGGTCAGCCAGATGCACTCGTCGATCATCGCCCGGCTCAAGGCCCAGATGAACTCCCGCCGCAAGGAGTTCAACATCTCCTGAGCATCACTCAGCATGTTGCCTGCCGCAACCGGGGTAGTCTCGCATCACGGAGTCCCGCAAGGGCGAGGTGAGCGTTGGTTGTGCGCTGTCTGAGACTGTATGCGCACGCCAACACTGTTTCAGACTACCGACCTGTACGGTGCCGGTGGTTTGGGGACGGGCCTTCACCATGACGATTGTGTTTTCCCACCCGGTCTGTCATCATAGGTCAAATCGAAGAGCAAGGGAGCTGCGGCGATCAAGGGCGGAGGGATACTATGAACAAGAGGCATGCAGCATGTACTTGGGCGGTCATCACTTGGGTGATCTACGGGGCCGTCGCATTTGCCGACGTCTTGCCAACCGGCAGCGCCCCGGCGGCCATTGAGTTCACGCATTTTCCCGACCGTCTCCACGCCTTTATCTGGCGAAACTGGGAATTGGTGTCCGCCGAGCGGATGGCCAAGGTTCTCGAGACAACGCCCGATAACGTTCATAAGATGGGCCGGTCAATGGGCCTGCCGCCGGAGGTGTCCTTCCCCGACGGCTACGAACAGCGGGCCTACATCACGATCATCCGCCGTAACTGGCATCTCCTGCCCTACGATCAGCTTCTGACGCTGCTCGACTGGGACGCCGAGAAACTGGCGTTCACACTGCGCGAGGATGATTTTCTCTGGATCAAGCTCGGATCGCTGAAACCGTCGTGCCCGCCGCTGCGCTACGTGCCGCCGGATGCCTCGGCCATCCGGCGATGCGAGCAGATCAAGGCCACGGTGTCGGCGCATTTCGAGGACCTGTTCGCCGGGCCTTCAAGCCCCAGATTCGACTTCCTCTCGGAGGCGACTTCGGCCCCAGTCCGGCCCAAGCCCGAAGAGGGCAACGAGGCCGAGCCGCCCATCCGGTTCCTGTATTCGTACTTCGGCATCTTCGGAGATCCCCTGCTTGACCCGGAACTCGATCCCTATCCGGATACGCTGCTGGAGCGGCTTTCCCGTTGCGGCGTCACCGGCGTGTGGCTGCACGTGGTTCTGCGTCAGTTGGCTCCCAGCGACGTGTTCCCGGAATTCGGGGTCGATCACGAGGCGCGCCTCGCCAGCCTGAGACGGCTGGTTGATCGCGCCCGGACCCACGGCATCAAGGTGTATCTGTACATGAACGAACCCCGCGCGATGCCGGAGTCCTTCTTCAAGCAGAGGGAAGAGGTGCGGGGTTATCGAGAGGGTGATCACTTTTCGATGTGCACCTCAACCGAGGCGGTGCGACAATGGCTGCGGGATTCCCTGCGCTACGTCTTCAAGCAGGTGCCGCACCTGGGGGGCGTTTTCACGATCACCGCCTCGGAGAACCTGACCCATTGCTACAGTCACAGCCACGCCCCCGCGAGCTGCCCCCGCTGCTCCAAGCGGTCCGGCCCGGAGGTCATCGCCGAGGTCAACCGCACGATCGCCGAGGGTGTTTGGGAGGGCAATCCCGATGCCACCGTCATCGTCTGGGACTGGGGCTGGCACCGTCCGACCTGGGCGACGGAGATCATCGCGAACCTTCCGGATAACGTGTATCTGATGAGCGTCAGCGAGTGGAGCAAGCCAATTGTGCGGGGCGGCGTATCCAGCGCGGTGGGCGAATACTCCATCTCGGCCGTCGGGCCGGGGCCCCGCGCGCAAAAGCACTGGGCCCTGGCGAAAGAACGAGGTCTCAAAACGATGGCTAAGATGCAGGTCAATTGCTCGTGGGAGCTGTCGGCCGTGCCGTATCTGCCGGTCATGAACCTCGTCGCCCAACATTGCGCCAATCTGGCCGGGGCCGACATCGACGGCCTGATGCTGAGCTGGACGGTGGGCGGATACCCTTCGCCCAACCTGGAGCTGGTCCAACGGTTTCAGACCGAACCGAAGCCCACGGTCCAGGAGGCTCTGCGGGACCTGGCAACGTCCCGTTACGGGGTGCAGGCCGCGCCAGGGGTCCTGGAGGCGTGGTCCCAGTTCAGCACGGCGTTCACCGAGTATCCCTTTCACATTCAATTCGTCTACTCCGGTCCGGCACAGTACGGGCCGTCGAACCTGCTCTATCCGAAGCCGACCGGCTATCGGGCCACGATGATGGGGTTCCCGTACGACGACGTGGATGGCTGGCGGGGAATCTATCCGGCCGATGTCCTGGCCTCCCAGTTCGAGAAGATGGCGGCCGGGTGGCACCGGGGGCTGGCGTCCTTCAAGACGGCTTTGCCCGGTATCGCGGCCCCGGAGCTTCGGCAACGTGCCCACGAAGATTACGGCGTGGCCGAGGCGGCGGGCCTTCACTTCCAAAGCGTGGCCAATCTGATCCGGTTCACGCTGGCCAGAAATGCCCTCTTGTCCGGTTCACCGGGTCAGGCCGAGCGAGATGCCCGGATCAAGGAACTTGCCGCGATCATCGAGGACGAAATGCAGAATGCCAAACGCTTGTTTATCTTGACACGGAATGACCCGCGGATCGGATTCGAGGCGTCCAACCAGTATTATTACACCCCGCTGGACCTGGTGGAAAAGGTGGTCAACTGCGAATACGTTCTCCACGACTGGCTGCCGGCCCAGGCCACGACCCGGTAGTACCCCATCTGGAACGGCGGCATTTCCAGGGCAATCGTAGGCTGCGCGACGCGCATCTGCGGCCATTCTGGTCGATCCAAAGTCGGTTTGACGATCATCGGGGTCGCGGCCCGGTGTACGGTCCCGGACGGGCGGGCCATCGGCTGCGGCTCCGGGGGTGCCCGGCGCAGGGTGCCTGTCGCCGGAGGTTTTGCCGAAATGGACGCGCCTTCGCTGCCTCCAGCCGTCCCCGGCGTGCGAGATAATGCCCCTTGCAGCTTGCCGAGGCCATAGACGCCTTTTGCAAAAAGCAGCGCCGGCAAGTGCCTTCTGAGACCGACAACTGCAAGGCCGAATCCTGAACCGGGATCGTCTTGTCCGACCGGATGCCCTTCGCCCTCTGCCAGCTCAGGCGGTCTTGACGAAGGGGCTCAGTTCCCGAAGGCGCTGGACGACGGCGGGCAGCTTTTCGGCGACGAAGTCCACCTCCTGCTCGGTGTTGTAGCGGCTCAGGCTGAAGCGAATCGACCCGTGCGCCGCGGTGAAGGGCACGCCCATCGCCCGCAGCACGTGTGACGGCTCAAGCGAACCGCTGGTGCAGGCCGATCCGCTCGAGGCGCAGATGCCGAACTTGTCGAGCATCAGCAGGATCGCCTCGCCTTCGATGTACTCGAAGCTCACGTTGAGCGTGTTGGGCAGGCGGTTCTCCACGTCCCCGTTGACCATGCAATCGGGACACGAAGCCAGGATCTTCTGCTCCAGGCGGTCGCGCAGGGCCCGGACGCGGGTGTTCTCCTCGTCCATGTATCGCCGGGCCAGCTCGCAGGCCTTGCCCAAAGCGATGATGCCGGGCACGTTCTCGGTACCGCCGCGTCGGCCGCCCTCCTGGTGACCGCCGTGCATGAAGGTGCCCAGGCGGGTGCCTTTGCGGACGTACAGCACGCCGATGCCCTTGGGGGCGTGCAGCTTGTGGCCGGCCAGGCTCAGCAGATCGATCGGCGTATCGGCCAGGTTGATGGGGATCTTGCCGACGGCCTGGACGGCGTCGGTATGAAAGACGATGCCGCGCTCCTTGACGATCCGAGCGACCTCGTCGATGGGAAAGACCGTGCCGGTTTCGTTGTTCGCCCACATCACTGAAACGATCGCCGTATTGTCGTCCATGCGAAAGCCCAACTCGTCCAGGTCGAGCCGCCCCTCACGATCGACGGCGATTTCGCTGACGCTGTAACCATGCCGTTCGAGGTCGCGGCAGGTGCTCAGGACGGCCGGGTGCTCGACGCGCGTGGTGACGATCTTGCGCTTATCGGGATAGCTGGCCAGGGTGCCCTTGATCGCGGTGTTGTCGCTCTCGGTGCCGCAACTGGTGAACAGGATCTCCTCGGGATGGCAGCCCAGCAACGCGGCGACCTGTTCGCGGGCGCAGGCGATGTCGCCGGCGACCTGCCCGCCGAAGGTATGCATGCTCGACGGGTTGCCGTACCGCTCCGTGAGATACGGCCGCATGGCCTCGGCGACCTCATCGGCGACGCGGGTCGTCGCGTTGTTGTCCATGTAGATCACGCGGTTCATGAGTCCACCTCCGATCCGGCCTGGGGTGCGTCGGCCGGGTCTTTCTGTTCCTCGACGATAAGGTCGTCGCTGACGAATTCGCGCAGCTTGGCCTGGACCACGTCCTTCATCGTAAACTGGGCCATCTTGCACTGGGCGCACATGCCGCGTAGCGCCACGATGACCTTGGAGCCTTCCACGTCGATCAACTCGATATCGCCGCCATCGGCGCGGAGGGCCGGGCAAATCTGCTCGTTGATCGTCTGCTGGATGAGTTGTATCTTCTGGATGTTGGTCAATTTCGCGGGCCGCTTCGGGGCCGCAACGCGGGGCTGTACGCCCCTGCGGGCCTGGACCTCGGCGATGAGCTCCTCAATCCGCCCGTGGCAACCGCCGCAGCCGCCGCCGGCCTTGCAGTAGTTGGTCACCTCCTCGACGGTGGTCAGGTCGTTCTCCCGAACGACCTTGCGGATCTCTTCATCGGTCACGCCGAAGCAGGTGCAGACGATCTGCCCCCGGGGCTTGGGCGGGGCGATGCCCTGTTTGCGCTTGTAGTAATCC
>DSDH01000036.1 GCA_011055475.1 Phycisphaerales bacterium
AGCACCTCCTGTTTGATCAGCAGTTGCCGGGCCTGTCGCGTGGCCAGGTGCTGGCGACGTTGATAGAGGACCTTGCGCAACTGGCTGCGGGCCCGCTCGTTGCCCAAAGGCACCGACAGCGTCAGACCCATTCGATGATCCTCGAAGTTCTTGTCGAACAGCATGTCGTAGGAATCCGGCCCGGTCGGTCCCACCCCGTTAATGTTATACGTGTATTGCAGGGTTACCAGAGGCAGGGTCTGGTTGCGCAGGTAGTCGATGGTGCTCAGGTTTTGGAGGATCTGCAACTCCAGCCGGAGCAGGTCGATGCGGTTGTCCATCGCCTGGGCAACCATCTGCCGCTGGTCGAAATCGTAATGGACCGGATCGGGCAGCGTGGCGGGGACCACGACCGTTTTGCTGTCGATAGGCATGCCGGGTTTGTTGAGCACGCGTTTGAACTCCCGCTGGCGATCCCGCAGGGCATTCTCCGCGGTGATGATCGCGGCCAGTTGCTGCGCCAGTCCGGCCTCGGCCCGCAGGACCTCCACGCTGGCCATCTCGCCGGCCTCGACAAAGCGCTCGGCCCGCTCCAGTTGGGCCTGGGCCAGTTCATACTGCTGCTGTCGTACCTCCAGTTCGCGTCGAGCCGCATAGAGCCGCCAGTACGCGCGGTCGATTGCGGCGACCACGGCAATCACTTCGAGCTTGGTCGCCAGATCCACCTCCTGCTGGACATACCGCGCAATCCGAATGCTGTGCCGGGTGGTCCGCCGGCCGGCGTTACGCAACAAGGGCTGGCTGATCGAAAACGTGAAGGTGTTGGTATACCAGGGGTCCGATCCGACGTTCAGGCTCCGGCGGCGGGCATCGGCCATGTTGAAGGTCAACGTGCCGCCGGTCTGCAAAGGCACCTGCACCCCGTAGCGACTGTTCCACGACCGCGTTTGGGAGCCGCTGATGCTGGGCAAGTACAGCCCCTCGCCGATCGGCACAAAATCCTGCTGCGGCTGGTCGCTGCGCGACAGGGCCGCGTCGAAGAAGAAGACGGATTCGAACTTGGCCTCCTCGGCGCTGACGTCCTGAGCGGCGATGGTGGGGGCCAGCAATTGCACCTTCAGGTCCAGGTTGTTCTCCAGTGCCAGGGCCCGGCACTGTTCGAGTCCCAGGGTCACAGCCTCGGCGGCCGGCTCGGTGATCGGGGGGTCAGTCGGCTCCTCGTGCACGGGAACTTCCGACAAATCCAGCGGTTCGATCCGGCGCCGTTTCTCGATGGGAACCTGCCCCTCGCGGAACTGGTCCTCCTCCAACAACGTCTCACACCCGGACGTGGTAAAAACCACCACGAGTGCAAGAAGCACGCACCCGACTCTCTCGGGAAAATCCTGTCTACTCATGTCTCAAAGCCTCGATGGGATCCAAACGGGCGGCCTTGGCGGCGGGGAACATGCCGAAGAAGATCCCCACCAGCGCCGAGAAACCGAACGACATCAAAACCGCCCAAGCGGGGATGTATGCCTGGTCCAGATTCGCCGCGGGGATCCGCGCGATCGCCGTGGTCAGCACCTGCCCCAGTCCCAGGCCGAACAATCCGCCCACGCAACAGAGCACCACCGCCTCGACCAGGAACTGGGTCAGGATGGCGGCGTTGGTTGCCCCCACGGCCTTGCGAAGCCCGATCTCGCGGGTCCGTTCGGACACGCTGACCAGCATGATGTTCATGATGCCGATGCCGCCGACCAGCAGGCTGATCCCCACCACGCCGGCGGCTACGATAGTGAACCGGCCCGCGATCGTCAGGAAGGTGCGCACTTCGCTTTCCACGGTGAGCACGCGGAACGTATCGGGCTCACCGGGCTTGAGATTGCGCGTCCGCCGCAGGAAGAACGTGATCTCGGCCTTGGCCTCGTCGGACACCTTCGGGCTGCGGCTGGCCGCCATGACCTGGAACCAGGGCTCGCCGCGAATCTGGTAGAACGTCTGGAAGGGGATGAACACCTCGTAGTCTTCGCCGCGTCCACCGCCGCCGATCATGGACATGCTCGGTCGTGGCTCGACCACGCCCACCACGCGGAAAGTGCGATACCCGATGGTCAGAAACGAGCCCACCGGATCACGGTCCATGCCCAGCTTGTCACGAAGCATCGGGTCCACCAGGCACACCGCCCGCCGCTGCAGCATGTCCACCGCCGAGAAAGGCCGTCCCCAGATGACGGGCCGCGATTCGATCTCGTGCCAGGCCGGCTCGATGCCGACGACCTGAGCGCTCTCCAGGGCCTTCTCCGCGTAGCGCACCGATTCGTTGGTCCCGGCCACGCGGGTGAACGCCTTGACCGACGGGCACTCGTCCAAGAGCCCCTCGAACTGCTCCGGCAGGAAGCGAATAACCCGCCACGAGGCGTTCTTCTTCGGGCCCGAGTCCGGCCAGCGGGGCCAGATGAAGATGCGGTTCGTGCCGAAGGTCTCGATGTCGCTCATGACCTTGGCCTTCAAACCGCTCAGCGCGGCGACGACCGCCGTCACGGAGGCCACTCCGATGATGATCCCCAGGGTGGTCAGAATGGACCGCACCTTGTTGGCCCAGATCTGGCTCATGGCCAAGGCCACGCTTTGCGCGATCAGGCCGATAAACGCCAGTGGGAAGGACAGCAGCCATCTCATAATCGCTGTCCTCCGTTGCGGTAGGCGTAGGCGGTATCCTGCTCGGTGGGCAGATCGCTGACGACCTTGCCGTCGAGCATCCGCACGATGCGCTGCGCGTGACAGGCCACGTCCGACTCATGCGTGACCATGATGATCGTCTGTCCCTCGTCATGCAGCCGGTCAAACAGGGCGAGGATTTCGCGGCTGGTCTTGCTGTCCAGGTTGCCGGTGGGCTCATCGGCCAGGAGGATGCTGGGATGGTTGATCAGGGCGCGGGCCACGGCGACGCGCTGCTTCTCGCCGCCGGAGAGCTGATTGGGCCGATGATCGACGCGTTCGGCCAGGCCTACCCGCGTCAGCGCCTCCACGGCGAGCTTCCGCCGCGACCAGACGGGATGCCGCGAGTAGATCAGGGGCAACTCCACGTTGTGCAGGGCGTCGGCCCGCGGCAGCAGCTCAAACGACTGGAACACAAAGCCGATCTTCTGATTACGCACCTGCGCCAGAGCCGCGGGGCTCATCGTTGTCACGTCCTGGCCATCCAGCTCATAGGTCCCGCTCGTCGCGCAATCCAGGCAGCCGATCAGGTTCATCAGGGTGCTTTTGCCCGAGCCGCTCTGTCCCATGACGGCCACGTATTCATTCTCACGCACCTCCAGATCCAGCCCGTCCAGGGCGTGGATGCGCTCCGTCCCCACCTTGTAGATGCGCTTGACGGTATGAAGTCGGATGATGGTTTTGGGCCCGGTCGGCAACGGGGGTCTCCTACTTCGGCTCGGTGGGTTCGCCCTCTTTCCCACCCGTTTCTGTGGAGGAGGCCTTACCCTTCTCTTTGGCCTTTTCCGCCTCCACCTCGCGCTCATCCCGCACCGGCTTGTCGTGCTGCATGCCCCCCAGCACCTTGTACGGGCCGACGATCACCCGGTCACCGGCCTCCAGGCCGGAGCGGATGATAATCCGTGTCATGTCGCTGGGGCCGATCGTGACGGGCGTGACCACGGTCTTTCCGTCCACCACCCGGAACACGACCATGCATTCGGTCTTGTCCGCATCGACGTTGGGGTTGTCCTGGCGGATGTCGAACGGCAGGTCGTCCACCTTTCGACTGAGCACGGCCTGGGCGGGGACGGCGATAACGTCGAGGTGCTCTTCGGTAAATATGTCCACGTCGGCGGTCAGGCCCGAATATAGGCGGCTCACGTCACCCTGCAAGAGAATCTCCGTGCGGAAATACTTGGCGCCCGTGCGGGACAGATCATGTGAGACGGCAATATGATCGACCACGCCGTGGAAGGTCTGGCCGTAGTACGCCTGGACGCGCACGTCCGCCTTTTGGCCGACCTCCAGTTTGCCGATGTCCGCCTCGTCCACCTCCGCGACGACGATCATCCGCGACAGGTCGGCGAGGGTCATGATGATCGTGCCGGGGTAGCTGATCGTGCCGGTCACGACCGTCCCGACCTCCACGTTGATCCGCGTGATGACGCCGTTCATGGGCGCGGTGATGACACAATAGCCCACGGCCTCGCGAGCCTCCTCGACCGTCGCCCTCTGGGCATCCAGATTGTGCTGGGCGACCTGCAGACTGATCTCATCGGCACGGAGTTGATGCTCGGCGGCCTCGTATTGGGCCTGCAACTCCCGCAGCCTCTGTCGGGCGGCTTCGAACGCACTTTCGCTGATGTCGTGCGATTCGAACAGGGTTCTCTGGCGTTCAAAATCCCGCTGGGCCTGCTCCAGACTGGTGCGAGTCCCTTCGAGACGCGCCCGGGCCGCCGCCAGTGACGCCTTGGCGACCTCGATCTGCGCCTTTTGGGCCTCGTACCGGGCCTCGGCGCTTTGCAGGCGGCTGACCAAGTCGCGCGAGTCCAGCCGCACCAGGACCGAGGCCGGGACAGGGGGGGCGGCGTTCGGATCGCCCGCCGTGACCGGGTCGCCCTCCTCGTAAGGCAGCTCCACCACCCGCGCCGACACCTTGGCGCTGATGTCCACCTTGGTCTTGGGCTCGATCTGACCCGGCGCCGTCACGAACTCCTGCAACCGGCCGCGTTGGGCTTCTTCGATGCGGACGACCGTTGGCGCAGGACCCGCTGAGACCACCCGTTTCAGGACCCGCTGCAACACGAGGACGGCGACAATGGACACGATCGCGGTGACGAAAAGGGTGGTCTTGAAATACTTTCGCACAGGCGCCCCTTTCGGTTGGATCGGCTTCTGTGTTATCGGTACGCTGCGATCATGATTCCTGGCCGGGTGGGCCCAGTTTACGCCGTGCCCCTTCAACCCGCAAGCTCACCCAGGAAAACGCGCGACAATCGAAATTATTACATGGTTTTCGTCGATTTTTCACGTCACGTAATGGAGACCGCCCCTTGCACTCGACAGGGGCCGGGCACCAAGGCACCTAGGGCTCCACGCCCGGCGCAGCGTCCGGCCCGATCGGCAACCGCCGGGGCTCCAACTCGACGCCGACACACGAGGCCACGAACCGCACGCTCGATTCGGCTTGCCGGCCCAGACTCTCCAGTTCGCGGGCGTAAGGACGGGTCACCCACGCCTGAAACGCCGCCGGATCGCGCCCGATTGGCCGGCCGGGAGGAACCGCCTGTCGGATGATTCCCTGTAAGGCGGCCGTCGGGCTGGTTCCCACGGGTTCGGTCGGCCGACCAACGAGCACCAGAATCGCCGCGGCCACGGCCAACACCATGACCAGGGCTGCGGCCGCCGCGACCACCGGCCCCTGCCACCTGGGTCGTGCCGCGGGGGGGCGCCCGGCGGCCGGTTTCTCGTGAGTCGCCGCGACGATGGCCAGGACCTGATCACGCAGCGACGGCTCGTCATACCATGGCCCGGTCCGGTGCGGCAGCTGCTCGGCCAGCCTTTCGGCTGTTCGATAGAAACGTCGGCAGCCTTCACACCGGTCCACGTGACGCTGCAATCGGGCCGGCAGGGGCCCGGCCTCGTCAACCGCGTTGGACAGCTTCCATCGGTACCACGGACACGTCATCATGGCAGAACTCCTTGACCGGCCAGCCTCGACCGTGACGTCCTCGGCAAATCGGCCAGAGCCGCCTCGCGGCTGACCGACAGTTTCCGGGCCATATTCCGCCGGGCCCGATAAAGCAACACCTTCACGTGCACGGGCGTCTTGCCCATCACCCGCGCGGTCTCATCGACCGACAACTCGGCCAGGTAGCGCAGCTCCAGTACGCGCCGTTGGCTCTCCGGAAGCTGTTCGGCCAGTGTCCACAGGTGCTCACCCTGTTCGCGTTGCTCCAAAACGCGCGCCGGCCCCGGCTGGGTCGATGCTACCTCCCGCATCGGCTCGCGCGTCGGCCGCCGCCGTATGCGGCGTTGATGGCTGGCCGCCAGGTTAGACGCGATCGTGAACAGCCACGTCGAGAACCGGGATTCGCACCGGTACTGGTTCAGGTGGCGATAGACCCGCACGAAGGTTTCCTGCGCGAGATCCTCGGCTTCGTGCCGATTGCCCAGACGACGATGGAGAAAACCCAGCACGGGGTGGCTGTAGCGGTCGACCAGCGCGGCGAAGCTGACCGAGCAGCCCTCCTGGGCCGCCCGGATCAGCTCAACCTCGTCCGAAACCGACACGTCCGACCCGGACCGTGCCGGGTCGGCGTGCGGCGTTCTCTCTTGCGACCGCTCCATGACCTTTTCCAGTCGCCGGCGCCACCGGCTCAGGGGCTACGGCATATTCATTGAGACCGCCTGTTCCACATGAGCCCCGTGTTTCTCAGCCATCGTCTTGAGCAGGGCGAACAGCCTCTGGCTGTCCCACGCCAGGTGCACCCGCACCACGTTGTCCTGCCAGGCGATCGTGATGGCCTCGACCATCTGAGCCAGTTCGGGCTCTTGCTCGGCGACCGACAGCGAGACGAATGCCTTCAGCCCCATCACAATCTGCGCCAGCTTGGTGGCGGCTTCGCTGTTCAACGCCTCGAGCGTGATATCCACGTAGGTCGTGGCGTCCTCTTCACCCACCGCCAAAGCCAGACGACGCGTCTGCTGGGCGATGCCGGATTCATCCAGGCCGGCGACGGTCTGGTCAACCTCCTCGGCCGCGACCAGCAGGAACGTGCCCTCATGCTCGGCCTGGAAGTCCTCCAGGTCGGGATGATACGTCATGGCCTGGGCCTTGCCGTCCAGCACGTCCAGCACGTGCTCCAGCGTGGGGCGCCCCATGCTGAGCAACACGGTGTCCTGTCCGTAGAAGGCCCCGTACTGGCGTTGCTCCTGGCCTTCCTTTTGCTTGTTCTCATCAATCCAACTGTGAACGGTGTGTCCGCCGTACTCATACACCTCATAGAACGGGTTCATACCCACCACGGCGGCCAGCGTCTGCTGGTTGTAGCGGCCCTGGAACATGGCCACGGCCAGGCTGGGGTCCTTGCCGCGGCCGTAGAGCGTGACGTTACGGATGTCATCCAAGGGGTGGAACGAGAAGACCTGGGCAAAATCCTGCAACTTGGGTTCAATGTCCGAATTGCGGATCTCCTGGCGAATCAGCTTGCCGATTCGCGACGCGGCAAACTGCTCGCTGTCGACGTGCAGCACCCAGTTGGCCAGGCTGCTGACACGGGCCTTGTTCAGCGGTGCGGCGGCCAACGGGCCGGCCAGCATTGCCGTAACGACGGCGACACAAAGTGCCTTTTTCATAACTGTTCCTTTCCAACGTCTTTCCATTATAGCCTGTTTTTTGCCTTGTGCGTGCTGAAATCTTTGCCAAACGGCCGGTCCGTCACCCCGTTATACGCGCCGGGGGCAAAGGAGGTTACAACATGCGAGAATTTGTCAGGCGGGGCATTCTTCGGCTTGGCCGTTGAACCAGTGCCGGATGGCTTGGCGGACTTGCTCGGCGGTCTTGGCGGCCATGAGGTCCGGCAGGGCGGCCTTGCGTCGTGGATGGCGCTTGCTGTAGTGGGCGGCGAACTTGCGGAAGAAGGGCACGGCTTTGTGCTCCGGATAGAGCTCCAGGATCCATTCCAAGTGTTGAAGCATCACCTCGCCCACCTCTTCCAGCGTCGGCGGCGGTGCGGGCGCCTGCCCGGCCAACAGGGCCCTGCAGTCGCGGAAAATCCACGGATTACCGATGGCTCCGCGGGCGATCGCCACACCGTCAAGGCCGCTGGTGTGTATCCGCCGCGCCACGTCCTGGGGGGTCATCAAGTCACCACTGCCGATGATGATCTGATCGGTAAATCGCTGCTTCACTTCGCCCAGGAGGGCCCAGTCAGCCCTGCCCCGGTACATCTTGCCCACGGTGCGGCCGTGGATGACGAGGGCATCGGGCCTTTCACTGGCCAGACGCTCGCAGATCTCCCAAAAGCCCTCTCGTGAGGCCGGCCCGCTGTCGACGCCGATCCGCAGCTTGACCAGAACGGGCACGGAAACCGCGTCGCGGACCCGCTGGTAGATCTCCAGAATGCGACGGGGATGGTCCAGCAGGGCACCGCCCCGGCCTCGCCGCAGCACCTTGGGGGCCGGGCAGGCGAAGTTCAGATCGATCGCGCAAAAGCCCACCTGTTCTAACACCGCCGCGGCCTGGGCCATGGTCTGCGGGTCGGCTCCGAGGATCTGCGCCCCCACCGGCGACTCCTCCGGAACCGGCTGCAAATGCAGTTTTCGCATCGCCCCGCGATGCAGGGCTACCTTGTCCAGCAGCACACCGGTGAACGTCAGGGGGCATCCGAACCGCCGCGCCAGCCGCCGCATGGCCCGGTCGCTGTACCCGCTCAATGGCGCCTGGTAGAAAGGCACATCGAGGTCCAGATTTCCTATTCTCAACCCGTTTGGCATCCTGGTTCCCGCAGATACGGCCCAGCCCGCCTTTACCGGCGGTGTATGAGGCAGGCATGCTATCGGCCCCGGATCAGTGGTGCAAGGTCGCGCCTGGTGATAGTCGCCGACCTCGTGGGAACGCCTGCGAGCATGGGGTGCTTGCTGCGGCCACTTGGCGGGTACGCAGAAAGGACGGACGGTAGATTCACTTGACAAACTGTCGTAGGCGGTCCAGCATGAAGTGTGTCTGGCGTTGCTTGGAAAGGAACATGCCATGAACCGAGCACTTCTGGTTCCCCTTTTAATCGCCGCAGTCGCAGGCAAGCCCGCCCCCGCTCCCGATCCGTCGCAGGAAATCTCGCGGTTGCGTCAACGGGTGGAGCAGCTTCAGGCGGCCCTGGCCGAGAAAGAGGAGGAAATCCGTGTTCTCAAGGCCGAATTGCAGGCCCGGCGCGAGCAGTTCGTCCGGCTCCAGGAGGCCTATCGCAAAGCCATCACGCCCGATGAGCAGGAACGCCGCGAGATGGTTCGCCGTGAGCTGGAGGCCCGGCGGCGTGCCGAGGAACAGGTAGACCAGGCCCGCCGCCAGGCCAGCCGCGAGCGACGTGAACGCATCCGACGGAACCTGGACCAGCGATATTGGTCAAACCCGTGGCCGAATCCTTATGCCCGGCCGCTTCCTTATCGTTCGGGGGCGTATCCCTACGGTTACCGGCCTTACGGTTGGTAGGGCTCTTCTGCGATGGGGGGCAAGGCGGTGGCGACCGGAACATGAAAAACTGGCCCCGGAGGCTGGATTGGGCTGGACAGGATGCCGAGAATACGGTAGTGTACCGATGCGGGCGGCACCTTTCGCGGGGTGCGGCTCGTTGGGTTTTGGGGAATGGTGTAATGGTAGCACAACTGACTCTGGATCAGTTAGTCGGGGTTCGAATCCCTGTTCCCCAGTTCTAAATCTCTTTTATTCAAGCACTTATCGAGCTTTCTTCGGATTCCCCTTATCTTCTGTCCGAGACCAAACCTCACGTTGCATCTTGTAATAGAATCACTGCCTGGGGCCTCCGGCTGCTCGGGCTTGGCGGAAATGTCTTGAAAGGTCTTGACATTTCCCACCGAGCCGCTAATAAGGGAAACCTCATTAATGGCCCCGTAAGGGGTGGGCCTTTCGCCAAGAAAGGCAAAGCCGGGGGGCGGTCAGGCTGCGAGCTGTGGACGTCACGTATTGTGGAGAGCGATATGATTAGCGTCAGAAACCTCAGGCGGAGTTTCGGGCCGGTGGTCGCGGTCGATGATATCTCGTTCGACGTCCAGAAGGGCGATGTGCTCGGCTTTCTGGGGCCGAACGGAGCCGGCAAGAGCACGGCGATGAAGATGCTGGCTTGTTTTCTGCCGCCCGACAGCGGTACGGCCACCATCTGCGGGCATGATATTCTCACCGACCCGATCGCCGTGCGGCGGAGCATCGGCTACCTAGCCGAGAACGCCCCGGCCTACGGCGAGATGACCGTAGCCGGGTTCCTCGGTTTCGTGTGTGACGCCCGGCAGCTCAGTGGTGCCGAGCGCAGAAAGGCCCTGGAACGCGTGGCCCGGCTGTGTCATATCGAATCGGTCTACCACCAGACGATTGATACGCTGTCCAAGGGATATCGGCGGCGGGTATGCCTGGCGTCGACGCTGATCCACGACCCCCAGGTGCTCATTCTGGATGAGCCGACCGACGGGCTGGACCCCAACCAGAAGCACGAGGTTCGCCGGCTCATCAAGCAGATGGCCCAGGACAAGTGCATCATCGTCTCCACGCACATTCTGGAAGAGGTGGAGATGGTGTGCAACCGTTGTATCATTATCGCCCGCGGCAAGATCTTGGTGGATTCGACGCCGGGCGAGCTCAAGGCGCAGTACGGCTGCGGTCTGGACGAGGTCTTCCGCAGGATCACCACCACGCGGAAGAGCGCCTGATTGCGCGGAAGCAGACTTCAACGGCGCGGAACGGTCTGGGATCCCGCCGGATTCGAGTTCTGAGTTTGTGGGAGTGCACGACATGAATGGCTTCTGGGCGGTGTACAAGCGGGAGTTGAAGGGATACTTCGCCACGCCGGTGGCCTACGTGTTTTTGGTGATCTTCTTGTTCTTCGCCGGGTACCTGCCGTTCAAGCAGGGCTTTTTCGAGCAGCGCCAGGCGGACCTGCGGCTGTTCTTCAACGGGCTGCCGCTGTTGTACATTTTCATGGTGCCGGCCACGGCGATGCGGCTGTGGGCCGAGGAGCGGCGGACCGGCTCGGTGGAGTTGTTGTTCACGTTGCCGATCACCGTTACGCAGGCGGTGGTTGGCAAGTTCCTCGCGGCCTGGAGCTTTCTGGGTATCGCCCTGGCGCTGACCTTTCCCCTGCCGGTGACCGTGGCCTACCTGGGCGACCCGGACTGGGGCGTGATCGCCACGGGGTACCTGGCCAGCTTCCTGATGGCCGGGGGGTTTCTGGCGATCGGGTCCTTCTTCTCGGCCGTCTCGAAGAACCAAGTCATCGCCTTCATTCTCTCGGTGGTGGCCTGTGCGGTGCTGGTTTATGCGGGTCTGCCGACCACGCTGCAGTACCTGTCCACGATCCTGCCGCCCGGCGCGGTGGCCGCCGTCGAGGGCTTCAGCTTTCAGAATCACTTTGACTCCCTGTTGCGCGGGGTCATCGAGTTCAAGGATATCGCGTACTTTGTCATTCTGATCGTCGGTTGGGTGAGCGCGTGCAGCCTCATCCTGGATGAAAGAAAGGCCAACTGATGAACAGAACGCTGCGTGTCATTGTGGGGGTCGTCTTGGTCGCGGTGATCACGTTCGCCGGCATCAGCGTCTGCCAGAATTTGGCGCCGCGGGCCAAGATCGACATCACCGAGCGGAACCTCTACACGCTCTCGCCGGGCACCAAGGCCATTCTGTCGCGGTTGAGCCAGCCGGTGACGCTCAAGCTGTACTATACAAAAACCGCGGCGATGAAGGCCACTGACCAGATTCGCTTTTTCAACAATTATTACTACTACGTCAAGGCCCTGCTGGAGGAGTACGCGGCGGCCTCGGACAAGGTGCGGTTGGAGGTGATCGATCCGCGGCCGTACTCGGATGAGGAGGAAGAGGCCATCCGTCACGGGTTGCGGCGATTCAGCATTACCGAGGAGGAGAACTTCTTTTTCGGGCTGGTCGTGCAGACGCCGTTCGGCGTGACCAAGACCATCGAGTTCTTCTCGCCCGATCGCCAGAACTTCGTGGAGTACGACATCAGCTACCTGGTCGAGACGGCCACCACCCGCGACAAGCGGCGTCTGGGCGTGCTCAGCAGCCTGCCCGTCATGGGCGACAACCCGTGGATGGCCCGTATGCAACAGGCTCAGAGCCAGCCCAAGTGGACGGTCATCAGCCACCTGGAGCAGCGCTACGATGTCCGCACGATCGAGGCGGACGTCGACCAGATCGAAAACGTGGATATCCTGCTGGTGATCCATCCGAAGGACCTGCCTGAAAAGACGCTTTTTGCGATCGACCAGTACATTCTCAAAGGTGGCCGGGCCATTATCCTGGTGGATCCCTGGTGCCGGCTCGACCAGCCCAATCCGATGCAGCGCCAGATGATGCCGATGCAGGACCCCAGCTCGAGCCTGGAGAAGCTGTTGAACACGTGGGGGCTGACCATGCCGGCCAACACGTTCGCCGGGGATCGGGCGCTGGCCCGCCCGTGGTCCGGCTCGCCGACGCAGCGTCCCCAGCCGTTGATCGGTTTCCTCGACCTCAACCAGCCGACGTGCTTCAGCGACGAGACCGCCATCACGGCCGATCTGAACATAGTCACCATCCTGTTTGGCGGTGTCTTGAGGGAGATCCCACTGCCCGATCTCAAGAGCCCATCCGAGAAGTCCCAGGGTGGGGCGGAGCAGGACGCTCTTGCGCCGAACGTTCAGCGCACGCCTCTGGTCACGACAACGGCGTCCGGCAACGCCTGGGCCGTCAGCGGACCGTTTGAGCTGATGTATCCCCAACCCGCGGAGCTGATGAAGAAGTTCACCGACGGGACCGAGCCGGTGGCCATGGGCTATCTAGTGACCGGCCGCCTGCCGAGCGCGTTTCCCGATGGGATCGAAGTCGAAGTCGAGGTCGAGGCCGAGAGTGAGACTCCGGATCCGAATGATACCGCCGACACGCCGAAGACCCGTCGGGTGACCGGATTGACCGTCGCCGAGGAGGATTGCGCCGTGGCGGTCTTCAGCGACGTCGACTTCATCACCGATGGGATCGCCTATCGAGACGCCTTTTTCGGCATGATGATCGTCGGCGACAACAGCGCTCTGCTGCTCAACTGCGTCGAGGACCTGTCCGGCTCGGGTGACCTGATCAGCATCCGCTCGCGGGGCAACTACCGCAGGCCTTTTACCACGGTGGACGAGATTGAGCAGCAGGCCGAGGCCGAAACCCGGGAGGAAGAGCAGAAGCTTCAGGCGCAGATCGAGACGTGGCAGGAACAGCTTAATGAGAAGCTCTCGGGCATGAAGGCCGATGAGGCGAGCCTGATCGGCCAGACCATTCTCCAGGAGAAACGGCAGCTCGAAACCAGGATTTATGAGGCCAACCGGCGGCTGCGGGAAGTCCGCATGAAGCGGCGCGAACGCATTGAGGCCCTGGGGCGGCAACTGCGGAACTTCTGCACGATTCCCGGACCGGTGATTATCCTGCTGGTGGCCGTGGTCCTGGGCGTTCGGCGTCAGGTCCTCAAACGCCGATATATCAGCCATGCCAGCGACGCATAGATCGAGCACGGAGTATCGGGAGTCTGACCATGAGTAATCGGAAACTGGCAATCCTTGCGGCGATCGCGGTGATTATGGTGGTCTGGGCGGTGGCCCAATCGTTCCTGGCCAATCGTCGGCCTTCGGAGGCCACGGTTCCCGGCTATCTGATCGGCGGGGTGGACATCGACGCCATCGCGTCCATTCGCGTCGTCGCGCGGGATGAGACAATCCGCTTGATCCGCCGGGGCACGGGGTTTGTCGTGGGCAATCGCAGTGACTACCCGGCGCAGACCGGCGAGGTTAATAATTTGATCGCCGCCTGTCTGGACTTGCGACCGGCGGAGCTCATCACGGAAAGCGAGGCCAACCACGCCGACCTGGGGGTGACCGAGGACAAGGCCCGCTACGTGGTGACCTTCTTCGACCAGGAGGCTACGGAGATCACGGGGTTCTATCTGTCCGATCGCGATGCGGAGACCGGCAACACGTATGCCCGGGTGCTCAATGACCCCAAGGTCTGGCGGGTCAAGGACGACAGCTTCCCCTATGTGCGGACGCTGGACTTCATCGACCAGGAGCTGATCCGCGCCGAGCGCAAGGACATTCAACAGGTTACCGTGACCGGGCCCGCCGGCGCAGCCTACACCTTGAAACGCAAGGCCCCGGACAGCGACGAGATCCTGTTGGAGGGTATGCCCGCCGGCAAGACGCTCAAAGGCAATGACTACAAGTGGGTCTTCGAGGCCCTGACGAGTCTGCGTTTCGACGATGTCAAGAAGGCCGACGATGAAGCCGTCAAGGACCTTCCGTTCGATCGGACTTACGTCTGCCGGATGCAGGACTCGACGGTGTATACCTTGCGGATCGCCCGCGACGAGGATGACAAGTACTGGCTGCGGGCGGCAGCCCAGTTCACACAGGGCAGGCCGCCGAAGGGCAATGTCCAGAACGAAGAGGAGCTTCAAAAAAGGCAGGCCCAGCTTCAGGGCTGGCAGAACGCCCAGCAGTTCTCCGCCCGCCACAAGGACTGGGTCTATGAGATCCCTTCTTACAAGGCGGAAAACCTGACCAAGGCGATTGAGGATTTGCTGGAAGACGCAAGCCCGCCTGAAGATGCCGCGTCGCAACCGGCGGCTGAGGCGGATGCCGGTGAGGCCGCAGAGGCCACATCGGGCACGGAGAATCCGGGCCGTTAATCGCAGGTCGCATTCGACCGGGCAAGCAGGACCTGACAGGGGCCGAGCTTCATATCGTGGGAGTTCGGCCCTTTTCGCGGGCGGCGGGTGATATGGCAAACCCGCGCATGTTGCCTTAAGACAACACAATGCCCCTCAACGTGCCAACAGTATGACACTGCGGCGGCAAATTAAGCCCTCTCGAACCGGTTTTCGCATCGGTCTCGGCGGAGGGGTTGGCCCATACTATGAGTGCGTACCATTTACCGGGGGGGCTGCTGACCCTCCGGAGGTGCGGACGACGCACGTCGTCCGCACTTCTGGGGTTCTTCACACAGCCATTGACCTGATGTGCAGACCGTTTCGGCAGTGGGGTCACTTCCGGAGGTAGGCCAGCTTGTCCGGCAGGGGGACGTTGTTGCCCAGGCTGTCCTCCCCATAGCCGCTCTCGGCCAGGAGCTGGATGTCGGCCAGCACGCGTTTGTCGCCCACGAAGCGGATCGTCAGGTTCGTGCCGATGTCGATCTTGCCGGTGGCCTGCAAGCGGGCGATCTCGTCGGTTACCCATTGGAGAAGGCTGGAATCGGGTCGTATGGGTCGCCCCAACAGCTTGAGCGGTTGCTCATAGATGACAATCTTGCCCTGCTCGGCCAGGGCCATGATGGTGTCGTGTACGACCTGGGCGGGCTCGCGGTCGCCGATATCCTGCGAGACCAGGCCGGTCCGGGCGACCTCCTCGGCCAGCCACCGTCGCTTGCGTGCGTTGATCTTCTCGTTGGCGCGGAACAGTTCCAGGGGGCTGGACGCATCGTACGATTCGTCGTCCATCTCCATCCGGACCTCGCTGCCGTAGTGAAGCACCAGCTTGGCGATCAGTGTGCTCGGCCGCACGTGGAAGCCGCGATAGGCCGGGACCGGCACCTCGATGGAGCCCACTTCGGTATAGCGCGAGAGCATCTCGCGGCAGAGCACCACCGCCGAGGCCAGGTACTGCCCGGCGAAGTTGACCGAATAGTTCATCAGCTTGGACAACAGCTTGTCCGCCGGCACCAGGTTCAGCGTGTACTCGCCCGACAGTTGGGTCTTGCTGTCCACGTGGCGCTCGTAGTAATGGGCGAAATCCGTGGCCGTGCGCAGGAGGTGCAGGACGACGCTGATGTGCCCCCGCAAGACGGGCAGATCCTTGTCGATCCCCTCCACCTCGGTCTTGGAGACGTTGGTATCGTACAACGACTGTAGGTTATGGAATCGAAACTCAATGGAGCGCAGGCTCTCCTCGGTGATGGGGCCGGCCAGGAACGCCGGGTACTCCGAGGGGTCGATCCGTCGCGATGGCAGGGAGGGTTTGGTTTCGGCCGCCAGGTTGAGAAACGCCGTCGCCACGGTGGTCACGGTCTTGGCGACGGTCTCACTCTTGCGGGTGGCCAGGTCCTGCACCAGGCGCCCACGGGGAAGTACCTCGCGATACATGTCGACGCACGGTGCCAGTGGGGGGATCCACAGCCCCAGCCGTTCGGCCTGGCGAAGGATGCGGTCGGTCGCCTCGACGAGGATTTCGGAGGTGAATTCCAGCGCTCGCTGGGTAGCCCGGTCGAAATCCTGCTCCAATGGCAACAGGCGGTAGTAAGGAAGCGAATGCTGAATATGAAGCAGCTCATAGCTGACGTTGGAGAACAGCTTGATGGCGGCGACGATGGAGCGGAACGTGTGCCAGTGAAGATTGTTCCTCGCCCCGTAGGAGTCCAGTACCTCCTCGACCTGGGCGGATTGCGACAACAGGTCGCCCAGCAACGGACGGGTCAGCGAGGTCGGCTCGTGACGATGAGCCGAGAGATACACGGCCGCACACATCAGTCGCTGCGTGCGACGCCGCATCAGCGCCCCGAATTCCTCGTTGGAAATCACCGTGTTCGCAACCATGTGGTTCGGTTCCTGCGCCTCATTGCCCATCGGGCCTGGCTTCGCTCTGACCCGGCAGGAGCAGGGTCAGCACGAAGCGCCGTCGGCAAGATCGGCATTTTAGGACCGCGCGTTCAAATGTCAAACTCCGCGACCAGAAACGTGTGATCGCTGGGCTTGGCCAGGGCCCGCGCGGGGCGGTCGATCCAGCATGTTCGGCACCGCTTGGCCAGGGGGGGCGTGGCCATGATGTAGTCCAGCCGCCAGCCCAGATTGCGCTCGAGAGCTTTGGGCATCCGATAATCCCAGAACGTGTAATGCCCCGGTTCGTCGCAGTGTTGCCGGAAGACGTCCACAAACCCCCAGTCCATGACCCCCTTCAGGGCCTCCTGCACTTCTTGGCAGTAACATACGTGGCCCCACAGCCGGTCGGGATCGTAGACGTCCTTCGCCTCGCGGGCGGTGTTCAAATCGCCCATCCACAAAACCGGCTCATCCGGTCGCGCGTGCCGCTCGATGTACGTCCGCAGCCGGCCGAGCCAGTCGAGCTTGTACTGGAATGCCGGCAACTGGCGATCCTGGCCTTGGGGTACATACGTGTTGACGATGAGACAAGGCCCAACGCGCGCCCGGGCGAGCCGCGCGGCGTCGAGGGGCTCGTCGTCGAAACCGAAGGCCACGTCCTGGGGTTCGCTTTTGGTGAGTATCGCCACGCCGTTGTATTTCTTTTCGCCTCGAAAAACGCAGTGATACCCCGTCGGCCGCAACGCCTCATGCGGAAAATCCACATCCTGCACCTTGGTCTCCTGCAGGCAGAGAACGTCGGGCGCCTGGGTTTGGAGCCAGGGCACCACAACGTGCAGACGGCTCCGCAGCGAGTTGGCATTGAACGTGGCGACTTTCATGATCCTCCCTGCCGTGCCGGCGGTCTTGTTGTGAACGGGTTCCCCGTGGGGCAAGTCGCCGCTCCGGGACCCTCAGGGCATTTCCTCCGGGACCGCCTCGTCGGAATCCGTCCTCTCGCGAAGCTCCCGAATGCGATGCATCACGGACGGCGCCTCCATGGGCGAAGACCCGGTCTGCTCCAGGGCCTTGGGCTCGGCGTGATGTGAAATCTCGACGACGTGAAGCAGGCTTATTAGAAAGCTGACCAACGACTCGGCCCCCTGATTCAGGCTCACCCCCGTGCGGTGCAAGCCGTCGGCGCAGCCCTTGGTGCGGAAGTCGTAAAGGGGAATACCCAGGTCATTACGCCCGAGCAGCCAGTCAAAGGCCAATCGCTGGAGTCGCAGCCACGGGGTTTCGCCCGTCGCGTCATAGGCGGCACGCAGCATGAGGACGGTTCCGACGGCCTCGATCGGCTGCTGATCGAACGCCGCCCGCTCTCCGCCTCGCGGATACCACCCATCACACCCGATGAAGCTGAAGTGTCCGTCCTGCATCGTGTTGTCCAAGAGGAATTGACAGGTTTGCCGGGCGACGTCCAGATACTTGGTTTCGCCGGTGACCTGCGCCGCGACGAACATGGCCTGGGGCAGGGCGGCGTTGTCGTAACTGAGCGTATCCTCAAACCAGACCCAGCGGGCATCATGACACTGTTCGAATTGCCAGAGCAGACTGTCGGCGGCCAGGGCGAAGTACCGTTTGATGTCGCTGGCGCCGGGGAATTGCCGCAGGTAGTCGGCCATGCCGAACAGGGCGTAGGCCCGGCCTCGCGGGCTCAAGACCGGTACGTGCCGCACGGATCGGTCGAAACAGTCCTTGATGATCGGCAGGCACTGCGGTACGGGCGGATCGGACATGATCGCACCCAACGCCCACAACGTGCGGCCGAGCGCATCATGAGGCGGCTCTTCCTCCCACCACTGCCGGTCGTAGCCCATGAAATTGCGAACCGTGCCATCGGGCCGCTGGGCGTGGTGAATGAAGGACAGATAGATATCGAGAAGGCGAAGCGCTTCGGG
>DSDH01000042.1 GCA_011055475.1 Phycisphaerales bacterium
ATCCTGACGCGGCCGTTGTCATGCCCCCACGGCAGCGTCCCCGGCCGACCCAAGAGCCTGACACGGGTTCGCGATGTCGGCAGGGCCGGGGGCCGCACGTCCACCGTCAGTCCATCGTCATCGGGCCAGCCGAGGCTGATCACGTAGACCGCGCCACCCGCTGTCGTATAGCACGCGGCGTAGCCGCGGCTGCTGTAGCGGGCGTTGAGCCCGTCGCCCTGGTTGCGCCGCGCATCGGAGAACAGGCACTCGGTCGGGACCACCTGTTTGGCCTGGCTGGGGCTTGACCAGCGCAGATGGATGCGGGCGTTGCGGTCCTCTTCGATGAGCCGCACGCGGATCGGCACTTTCTTACCGGCCTCAAGCCGCACGCTGGCCGTGCCGATACCGCCCCACTGACGATACTCCTGTAGATTGTCGATGATCTGCTTGCCGTCGATCCACAGGCCGCCGCGGGTGTCCGCCTCCAGCTCGAAGGTGTACTCTTCGGAATGCCGCGCCTGTATCCAACCGGTCCATTCCGCGGTGAAGTCATCGCCGCTGATCCGCCCATCGGGCGAGCCGCGGTGCCAGTCGAAGTCCACCGTGCGATCCACCCGCTCGACGACGAAGGTCTTCTCGATGCCCGTCTTCGTCCAGGGCCGCGTGCCGTAGATGGCCTCGCCGTTGACCGCCAGCCAATCGCCGATCTGCATCAGGCGCTGCTGCATGATGACGGGGATCCGACCGTCGCCGGTGGGCCCGATATCCAGCAGCAGGCAGCCGCCCTTGCTGACGATTTCGACCAGCGTGTGGATCAGCGTGCGCGCCGAGCGGTATTCATCGACGGTCTCGTTGCGGTTATAGCCGAACGAGTGCCCCATGCCGCGGCACTCCTCCCACGGATGCCCGCCCTCGACGCCCGCGCCGTATTCGGTCGTGTAGTACCCGCCGTGCGTGTGGCGGCACTCCTTGCCCCAACGGTCGTTCACGGCGACCACGTCCTTGACCGGCGACTCGTTGAACAGCCACGCCAGGAACTCCTGGCTCTTCCACGTGTCGCTGGGGTGATCCCACTCGCCGTCGGTCCAGAACACCCAGGGTTTGTAGGTCTCCACCAGATCGCGCATCTGGGGCAGCATGTGCTCCGTGACGTACCGGTCCACGTCCTGCCGGTAGAGCGGGTTGTACCATTCGTAGAGGGAGTAGTAGAAACCCATCTTCAACTCGGGCCGACGGCTCACCGCCGCGGTCAATTCGCCCAACAGGTCACGGCCCGGACCGGTGTCCTTCGCGTTCCAGGGCCGTCCCCACGTGCGGCTCGCCTCCTCACTGGGCCACAGACAATAGCCATCGTGATGCTTGCTGGTCAGCACGATGTAGCGTGCCCCGCTGCGGGCGAACAGATCCGCCCAGGCCTCGGCGTCGAACAAGTAAGGCTTGAACAGGTCGGCGAACTGGATGTACTCAAAGTCCGGTCCGTATACCCGCCGGTGGAATTGCTCGGTCTCGGAGCCCTTGCGATGGAGATCGTTCCAGTACCACTCGGCGTACTTCGTCTTGGGTCCCCACGCCGGTACCGAATACACGCCCCAGTGGATGAAAATGCCGAATTTGGCGTCCTGGAACCATTGGGGCGTGGGTCTTGCGTCGAGCGAGTCCCACCGCGGTTCATACGGCTCGGCCGCCAGGACACCCAGCCAGAGCAGCCCTATCCCCCCGATCCAGCCGGCCGCAAACAATCCGTGTTTCATGGCGCCTTCCTTTCGGCTGAATACCCATGACGCGAGCCCCGAACCCCAGAGGCCCGACCCGGTACCGAGTATATCCACCGTTCGCCCGAAGGCCAGCGCTTTTCGCCGGGGACCCGCGCATAAAGAGGCCGGCGGTCCTCCCGGAGCCGCCGGCTTCGAGACATTGGCCGTGCGCAATTTACTTGTGAAACTTGGTCCACTTCTGCTTGCTCTTGCCGCTGGCCAGCAGGGTCTCCAGGAACAGCATCCCCCGCAGGCCGTCCTGGGCCGTCGGGAAATCCTTCATTAACGGGTCGACCTTCGTGCGCGACAACTTGCAGCGGACGGTATCCGTGAAGTTGCGGTAGTTGTTCGCGAAGGCCTCGATGAAGGCCTCGGGATGACCCGACGGCAGACGCGTGGCGCGGGCCGCAGCCGGGCTGATCTTGCCGATGTAGTCGTTGCCCCGCTTGTACACGTGCTCCGGCTGGCCCATCTCGCGCACGTACAGGTAGTTCGGGTGCTCCTGGTGCCACTCGATGCTGCCCGTCTCGCAGTGCACGAAGATCGTCAGATTGTTCTCCTCACCCACGCTGATCTGGCTGGCGTGCAGGACGCCCTTGGCGCCGCCGGTGAATTTCAGCAGGCAGTTGATGTCGTCGTCCAGCTTGCGCCCCTTCACGAACGCGGTCAGGTCGGCGCACATCTCACTGATCTTCAGGCCGCTGATGTACTCGGCCAGGTTCTCGGCGTGCGTGCCGATGTCGCCGCCGCAACCCGATCCGCCGCTCTGCTTGGGGTCGGTCCGCCACGAGGCCTGCATGTTTCCGGTCTTCTCCAGGGCCGTGGCCAGCCACCCCTGCGGATACTTGACGACGATCTTGCGGACCTCGCCGAATCGGCCGCCGCGGACCATGTCGCGGGCCAGCTTGACCATCGGGTAGCCGGTGTAATTGTGCATCAGCCCGAACACCCGTCCCGTCTTCTTGACGATCTGCACGAGCTGTCGGGCCTCGGCGACGTTGACCGTCATGGGTTTTTCGCACATGACGTGAAAGCCGGCCTCCAGCAGCGCCTTGGCGATCGGGAAGTGCCAGTTGTTCGGCGTACAGACCGACACGAAGTCCATCCGCTCGCCGTCGGGCAGTTGCATCTCCTTCTCGATCAGTTCCTCATACGTGCCGTAGCAGCGCTTCGGATCGAGGATCAGATCCTTGGCCATCTGCTTGCTCTTGCGGGGGTTGATATCGAACGCTCCACCGACGAGCTCCACGCCGCCATCCAGTCGGGCCGCCTTGCGGTGCACCTCGCCGATGAACGCGCCGGGGCCGCCGCCCACCATTCCCATCTTGAGTGTTCGGTTCAGCATGAGTCCTTCCCTTTCATTCCGTTCGAACGTATTGGCTTTGCGTATCCCTGCCGAAGACCGCTGCCGATCTTCGTTTCCCGTCGTGGACTCCGTGGCCGCGGATCGGACCTCCCATCGTCGCGCACCGGATGAACCGCGGTGGAATATAGCCCGTCCGCACGGCCCTGTCAACCGCTGGACTGAATGCCGTCGGTGCTGCGTTCCGCGCGGCGTCGCCACAGCTCGACCAGCAGCGAGGCCGTCAGGATACAGACGAACACGAACATCGCCGTCGGCAGCGCGCTGCGCGGGCCGAAATGCTTCAGCGCCAGCACCGTGCCCAGACCGGCGTTCTGCATGCCGATCTCGATGCACAGGGTCCGCCGTCGCGCGGACTCCAGACCCAGCAGCGCACCCACGCCGTAGCCCGCGGCCATGCCGTAGATGTTCAGCACGGCGACCGCCGCCAGCACGGTCAGCAGCAAGGCCCACTGCCCTTCTTGCAGAATGCGATCGCGGTTACCCGCGACGACAAGGGCGCAGATGAAGACAATGAACGTCACGCTGATCGCGGGAAACACCTCCTGGATCCGCGCGATTCGGGCCCGGCCAAAATGCCGGACGGCGAACCCCGCCCAGAGCGGCACGATCACCGTCCAGAGAATCGTGAAGAACTGGCCCCAAAACGGCACCGGCAGCAGTTGACCCGCCAGCAGCTTGACCAGAGCGGGCGTCAGAATCGGGCACAGCAGCGTGGACACCGTCGTGAGTGACACCGAATACGCCGTATCCGCGCGGGCAATGTAGCACATCACGTTGCTGGCCATCGCCCCCGGGGCGCTGCCGGCGACGATCAGCCCGACCGCCAACTCCGGCGGCAGGCCGAACACCCTGGCCCACAGGAAGGCCCCCAACGGCATGATCGTGAATTGGGCGATTGAACCCACCGCCACGAGCCCCGGCCGCCGTGCGATCCGTCGAAAATCCTCCGGCTGAAGCACCGCCCCGATGCCGAACATCGTCAGGGCGAAGAACACCTGGTTGAACCTTCCCAGCGGCAGGAACACGCCGGGGCGATACAACGCCACGACCCCGGCCAGCACGACCCACAGCACGAAGTACTTGGTGTAGAACGCCAGAATCCGCCGCACCACGCCTCCCATGTCCGTCGGCCGGCCTAAAGGTCAATCCGGATCGTTTTGCGCTCGTCCAGGCCGATGGAATGGACGCCGTACAGGCTCTTCTTGCGATCGCCGTGCCAGACGTGGATCGTGTAGTAACCCTTGTGAAAGACCCGCGGCCGAATCACGCGGCCCTTGATCCGCAGGGTATAGACGATTTCATCGAGGTCCTCATCGACCACCTGCACGACCGGATCGGCAGGACCGTCGATTTGCAGCGTGGGCAGCAGGGCAACGGGCTTGCGGCCATAGTTGTCCGTCTGGTCCAAGGTGAACGGCCAGCCCGGATACTGCTCCGCCGACGGGTCGTCGACATCCACGTTCCGCGGCCAGCATTCCAGCGTGATCTTCCGCGTGGCCACGTTGAACCGCACGATGCCGAAGCCCGCCGCCCGGGTGGTCAGCTTGTCGCCACCGTTGGGCTCCTTCGACGGATTCGCCGCGGCGAGGCAGGTCACCTTGTTGCCGAACCCATCGTAATGCCGCCCTGTGTACTCCGGGGCGCCGGGTCTGCGATTCCGCCCCGGTTCCAGCGGGTCCCACCACCGCAGATACAGGTTGGCGATCGACGGCACACAGAACGAATAGCACGCATCCTCCCAATCGTTGATGCCGTGATGGAAGATCGTCCCCAAGTGCTGGTCGCCGGCGATGTGAATCGCGAAGCAACGACGGATCTCCGCCAGGGCCCGGTTGCGGCCCGACTGCGGCCAGCCGTTGGAGTCCATGTCCGCCAGCAGCCGCCCCCCTACCTTGCCGTGGACGTGCGCGCCGCCGCAGAAAATCGTCTGGCTCAGGACCGCCTTCATGTCGCAGCCCTCCCAATCCACGCCCCACGCCCGCAGGAAGGCGAGTTGCCGCGGTCCCAGCAAGCGAGCCTCGGGCACGTCGATCGCACGCCGGTCGTAGCTCGGGTCGTTGATGTGGTCGGGCCGCGGACCCATTTGCGGGATGAGCCCTTCGGGGCCGGTCTTGAACTTGCGGTCTTCAATGATGGCAAAGCTCACGCGTCCCACCCGCAAGGCCGTATAGTACACGCTGATGCCCCGCTCGATCGGCGTCGGGTCGTAGGGGTCGGGCAGGTGGCTCGTCTGGGCCCGGTGCACCTCCTCGACGTACTCGACCGGCATGAAATAGCCGCCATCGTGGCCGGCGGCGGTGTAGCTCTTGCGACCGCCCTCTCCCCAGAGGTTCGCCTGTCCCACGTCGTGGTCATCCGGAATGGTCACCGTCGGCGTATTGCGGATGATGTCGCCGAAATCCCGCCCGAACTTGAGCCAGTAGGCGTAGTGGTGGCGATGGTCGTAGACCTGATCGCCGCTGAAGAACAGCAGGTCGGGCTTGATCTTCTTGATGTTCTCCACGATGTCCGTGCGGGGGATGTCGCCGCCGTGCCCGGGGTAGATGCTGTTGCCCGTAAACGCGGCCACGACGATTTCCTCCTTGTCCACGGGATCACGCTTGACCGTCCCGCGGTAATACGCGCCGGCGCCGTGGGCCACGCGGTACTCGGCGTCCCGGGTCATGTCCCACGGCTCGACGCGGAACGTGGCGACCCACCCCTGTTCGATGATTGGCGCCCGCGCGACCTCTTGCCACCGACCCTCCCGTCGGATCTCCAGCCGGGCGACTCGCGGATCGTCCTTCTCCAGCGGATAGAACTGCGCCGTGAGCTTCAGCACGTGGTTATGCGTCGTGTACAGGGCAAAACAGATCACCTGGTCCTTGGACACCTTGGGAATCGCCAGCAGATCCGGTGTCTGCTGGGCCGCCCAGGCGCTGCAGAGCGACGCCGTCAGGGCGCCAAACAGTACCCGGTTCTTGATCGTTCGCATGGCTCACGCCTCCACATATCTCGTTGCGGCTCACACACGAGGGCTGCCCTACCATGGCGGACACTGTGACCTGGAACCGCGAAGGTCACTTCATGCGGTACACCAGGCCCTGGAAGACCGCAACCGCCTGGCCCTCCTCGTCGGTCACATCCACGCGATAGCTGCCGATCCGCTTGTCGGGGTTCACCTCCGTCGCCCGGGCCGTCAGGACGCCTTCTTTGACGCCGCGAAGATAGGAGATGTTGATGTTGATCGCCACGGCCACGCGCCCCTCGGAGTTGCTCGCCGCCGCGAACGCCGCGTCGGCCAGAGCGAAGACCGCCCCACCGTGGACGACGCCCACCCCGTTGAGATGCTCGGGTTGAATCGTCATCCGCGTGACCGCACACCCGGCCCCGGCCTCGATGAGCTCCACCCCGCAGTGGTGCGAAAACGCGTCCTTCGAGAAAAACTCGTTCATCGAATCCATGCATCAATCCTCCCGTGACGGTCTGATCGCGGACCCCACTATAGCGCCTCGCACGGCTCGCGTAAACGAAAAACCCATGCCGGCAATGGAGGGACTGTGCGAGAATGGGAAGACGTGTATCGAGCTTTCGCGGCGGCAAAAAAAGCCCGCGCTTTCGCTAGAGCTTTGTGCGTTTTGCTGATCATCGCTACGCGTGGGTAGTCGTGACCACCTTTATGCCAGCACGAAAGACGCGGGCGGCACCTCGTTTTCAAACCGTTTGCCCATATCGGTTCGCGTGCGCGAATTTCTTTAGCGAAAATCGACGGCCCGTCGGGTCCGGTAAGCGCTCCACGCCCCATGGCACCGACCGCGTCTTATCGGTCACCACGGCCATCCGTGATCCCTGTCCTGATACCGCCCCGTGGGGTGGTGGCGCGTTTCGTATGCTTTAATCAGCATACAAAGGGAGGCACGGCATGGCCGGCGGCGAGAAAACCATGATCCTGATCCGCCTGTACGAGGGCGCGATCCGCTTTCTGTGCGAAGGCGTCGAGGCGCTGGAGGCCGGGGCCCCCGCCGTCTTCGCCGAGAAGCTCGGCCGCGCCCAAAGCGTACTTGATGAACTCGATGCGCTGGTGGACCCTTCGGGGTCGGTGCTGGCGGCCGACCTGCATGACCTATACGCGTTCATGGCCCGTCACCTGCACCAGGCCGGCGAGCAACAGGATGCCGCGGCGGCCCGCGAGGTGGCCGGGCTGCTGGAGGAACTCAATCACGGGTTTCGCTTCGTCGCCGGCGGCCAAGCCGATTCCGGCGCGACATAAGCACCCATCGCCGCAGCGGGTGCCTCCGTGAGCGTCAACCCCCTCGCTCGGCCTGAAGCCGATTCACCACCGCCGCCCCGCAGGCATCGCCCCAGACGTTGACCGCGGTGCGGAACATATCCAGGATGCGGTCCACGGCCAGGATCAGCCCCACCGCCTCGACGGGCAGCCCCACCGCCTGCAGGACGATCATCATGGTGAACAGGCCCGCGCTGGGAATCGCCGCGGCGCCGATGCTGGCCAGCGTGGCCGTGAGCATGATGAGCACCTGCTGGGAGATACCCATGTCCACGCCGTAGACCTGCGCGATGAACATGGCCGCGACCGCCTCGTACAGGGCCGTGCCGTCCATGTTGACCGTCGCGCCGATGGGGACAACGAAGCCCACGACCTTGTCGGACAGGCCGGCGTTCTTTTCCAGGCACGTCATCGTCACCGGCAGCGTCGCGGCGCTGCTGGACGTGCTGAAGGCCGTCGCAACGGCGGTGAACACGTCGCGGATAAAGCGCCAGGGCCGGGTTCGGCCCACGAGCCCCACGATGAGCGGCAACGTGATGAATGCGTGGATCGCCAGCCCCAACAGAACGGTGAGCATATATGCGGCCAGTCCGCGAATCGCATCCAGGCCCATCGTGCCGATCGTATGGGCCATGAGTGCGGCCACGCCGATGGGCGCCAGGAGCATGATCCAGCCGGTGATCCGCAGCATGACGGCGTTGAGCGCCTCGAAGAACGCCGCCAGCGGACGGGCCTTGTCCCCGACGGTGCAGATCGCCACGCCCAACAGCAGGGCCAGAAAGATCACCGAAAGCACCTGGTCGGTGGCCATCGCGGCAAGGGGGTTCTCGGGCACGATATCCGTGACGACCGACAGCCATGAGGGCGGCCGGACGTCGGGAGCGGTTTGCTGCGCTGCCTCAGGCAACGCGACGCCCGCGCCCGGACGGATGATGTTCACCAGAATCAGGCCCACCAGCACCGCCAGGATCGTCGTGGCCGCGTAGTACGCCAGCGTCTGCAAGCCGAGCCGCCCCAGCCGCCGGCCCGATGCCCCCAGGCTCACCACACCCGACACCATCGACGCCAGGATCAGGGGGATCACCACCATCCGCAGCAGGCGGATAAACAGGTCGCCCACGATGCGGATGGCCTCGACGCGGGGCCCCAGCGCCGCGCCGATGACGGCGCCGGCGACCATGGCTAACAGGATCTGCGTGTGCAGTTTCGGCTTCACGAAGGTCCCCTGTCGCAATCGCAGGCTCGGTTGCGTGCCCAAAGCCTATGATTCGCGACCGTCCGCGTCAAGGGCAGAGCTTACGCCGCGGCATCGGCCCTTGTGGAGCGGCCCGTCGCCGCTATAATCGTTGACGGCATCGAACAGGCCGTGGGAGACAACGCGTGAATCAGGAACGACAACTGCACGAGATGGTCGAGGTGTTTCTGGATCGGCTCAAGGCCGGGCGGACGAACGTCGTCCTCACCGGTGCGGGCGTGTCCACCGCCTCGGGCATTCCGGACTTCCGTGGGCCGGGGGGCCTGTATTCGGTGCTCTCACCGCGCACGTTTGAGCGGGACTTCTTCTTCGCCGACCCGGCGGCCTATTACCGCGTGGCCATCGAGCATATCCACACCTTGGCCGACCGCCAGCCCAATGTGACGCATCACATGCTCGCGAGGCTGGAGGCCGCCGGCCTGATCGATGCCGTCGTCACGCAGAATATCGACGGCCTGCACCAAAAGGCCGGCGCTCGCCGTGTCATCGAGTTTCACGGCGACGTGCTGCGCTACACCTGTGTCACGTGCGAGCAGGTCCACGACCGCGCCTATGTCGATCAGGGCATCCGTCGCGAGGGCGTGCCCCGGTGTGGGTGTGGCGGGCTGATCCGCCCGGGCATCGTGTTCTTCGGCGACGTGATCCCGCTGGAGGCCTTGGCTGCGGCGCAGGACTTGGCCAATCGGGCGGATGTGTTCATCGCGATGGGCTCCTCGCTGGAGGTCAACCCGGCCGCGGCGCTGGCGTTTGTGGCCCACCAAGCCGGCGCGACGCTGATGATCGTCAATCGCGGTCCGACCCGGTACGATGCTGTGGCCGATGTTCGTTTCGAAGCCGATCTGTCGGCCTTCTCACAAGCGGTGCTTGACCGCCTCGACCAGGCCGAGGGAAAGAAACCATAACCACCGAATGCAGGACATGAAGGATAGTAGAATGGCCGGATTCTATGAATCTGTCATCGAGCAGGCCGCAAAGATTCGAAAGAAGGTCGTGTTGCCGGAAGGAGAGGACCCACGGGTCATCGAGGCGGTGCGGATGATCCGCGAGCGGGATTTTGCCGACCTCGTCGTGCTGGGTGACCACGGTACCGTCGGCAGCGCCCTGGAACGGGCGGGTGTTCGCGTGACGGACGGCCTGGTCGTCGATCCGAGGCACAGCGAGTACGGCCCACGGTTCGCTCAGCGCCTTTATGAGCTGCGTCAGGCCAAGGGCATGACCCTCGACAAGGCCGAGCATCTCATCCGGGACCCGATGGTGTTCGGTACAATGATGGTCAAGGAAGGCCTGGCCGACGGGCAGGTGGGCGGCGCGGCTCACTCGTCGGCCGACACGATCCGCCCGGCCCTGCAGATCATCGGCCCCAGCCGGGGGACCCGGACGGTATCGAGCATGTTCTTCATGTGCTGGCCCGAGCGGATTCTCTTGTTTGCCGACTGCGGCCTGAACGTCGATCCGGACGCCTCGCAACTGGTGGATATCGCCGTCGCCACGACGCGGACGGCCTTCCTGTTCGGCATCAAGCCCCGGCTGGCCCTGCTGTCCTATTCGACCAAGGGCTCGGCCGGCGGACCGGGCGCGACGAAGATGGCCCGTGCGGCCGACCGCGCCGCCGAGCGGATCTTCGCCCTGTTCGGCGCCGGCGTGATCGTCGACGGGGAGCTGCAATTCGACGCGGCGTTTGTGCCGGATGTGGCGGCCAAGAAATGCCCGCGCAGCCCGCTGAAGGGCCGGGCCAACACCTTTATCTTCCCCGATCTGGGCGCGGGCAACATCACCTACAAAGCCGTTCAGCGGCTGGCCGGCGCCGATGCGTTCGGACCGGTCTTGCAGGGGCTGGATAAACCCATCAACGACCTGTCGCGGGGTTGTACGGCACAGGATATCGTGGCCACCGTCGCGATCACCGCGATCCAGGCCAGCGAAGGACCCTTGCCGACGTGAGCGAGTCACCCGGTCAGCCTCGTCGTTTCGTCGTGCTGCGGCACCAGCGCGGGCCGGACGTGCACTGGGACGTGATGATCGAAGACGGCGACCACCTGGCGACGTGGCGGATGGACCGCCCGCCGCACGAGGTCGCCGCCGAGCCGGTCCCGTTGGTGCGGATTCAGGACCACCCCTTGCGGTTTTTGACCTATACGGGCCCGGTGCAGAAAGACACTGGTCACGTGGAGCGGGCGGATGCAGGCACGTGCGTGTTCGAAGGCCCCCTGCCCGGCGGCCTGGCGCGACTGTCGGGACGGCACCTGAGGGGAACCTTTCGCCTGGAACCGATGGGCGATTCCGGCTGGGTTCTCCAGAGGGCGGGTGACGCCGAAGCACCACCGAACAAGTGAGACTGTCATGGCGACCAAAGGCACATACACCTACGACTGGCCACGGCCCATGCTGACGGTGGATGCGGTGGTCTACGCCTTGGTGGACGGCCGCATCAAGTTGCTACTCATCCAGCGAGGCAAGAAACCTTTCAAGGGCCGGTGGGCCTTTCCCGGCGGCTACCTGGAGCTGGATGAGGAGCTGAAGGACGCCGCCACCCGTGAGTTGCAGGAGGAGACCGGACTGGCCGGGGTAACGCTGGAGCAGATGCACGCGTTCGGCACACTCGGGCGGGATCCACGGGGCCGAACGATCTCCGTGGTCTACCTGGGCCGGGTCCCGCCCGACCGCATGGACGTCCGGGCCGGGGATGATGCCGCCGCGGCGCAGTGGTTTGACGCGGAGGATCTGCCGCCGATGGCCTTCGATCACGATCGGATCGCGGCGATGGCGCTGGAGCGAATACGCGAGCGGCACGATGAATCCAACCCGTCGCGGGATCGGGCGCGTTAAGTGGTGCCGAGGATCTGTCTGGCCCTTTGGCAGTCGCGGCCGATCTGCTCGGCCAAGACCTCCGCACTGGCAAACCGTTGCTGACTGCGAATCCGGTCGATGAAGTCCATCGCCAGCCATCGGTCGTACAGCGGGCCCCCCTCACCTTCTTCATAATCGAGGAGGTGTGCCTCGAGCAGGAGCGGGTGATCCCTGACGAACGTCTTGGCCCGACCGACGCTGAACACCGCCGGATGGAGCGCTCCGGCCGCCGCCACGTCGTCCAGCGAGTCGCCGATCTGCACACGACCGGCGTAGACCCCCTCGGCCGGCAGAATCTGCTCGACGGGCGTGATATTCGCCGTCGGAAATCCCAGGGCCCGGCCGATGCCGCGGCCGGCGTGCACGGTGCCCATCAGCCGATAGGGTCGCCCCAGGGCCGCCGCCGCGGTCTCCACCCGGCCGTCCACGAGCCACTGACGGATACGGCTGCTGCTGCACACGACCCCCTGCCCCCGGTCGTCCTGCACCTCCATCGGCTCCACGACGACGACCTCAAAGCCCCGTGTCGCGCCCAGGGATCGCAGCGTCTCCACGTCCCCGCTGCGCCCATAGCCGAAACGAAAATCCGGCCCCTCCACCAGAACACGCGGGCGCAGGCGCTCCATGAGAAACCGGTCGACGAACTCCTCGGGCGAGAGATTGAGCAGCGAGAAATCATCACGGATCACGATCAGGACGTTGAGGCCGGTTTCCGCCAACAGGCGTTTTTTCAGCGGCAAGGGGGTGAGCACCCCCGGCGCCCGTTCGGGCCGCAACACGGCCAACGGATGCGGATCGAACGTCATCGCGGCCGTCCCGGAGGCCCCCAACCGCTCGGCGGCTCGACGCGTGGCCTCGATGATGCGGCCATGCCCCCGGTGCACGCCGTCAAAGTTGCCGATGGTCAAGGCCATCGACGGTGGCACCTCCTCCAGCTCTTGCACGGATTCATAGACTCTCATGACTCGCCCCGCACGTCGGTTGATGCCGGTACACCGGGAAAACATCCCATCACCGATGATTCTAGCCCGTCGGGGCAACAGCGCCAACGGCTATTTGACCGGCAGGGCAAACGAAAAGGTGCTGCCGCGGCCGGGGCGGCTGTGGACCCAGAAACGCCCGGCGTGTTGTTCGATCACCCGTCGCGCGACCGCCAGCCCCAGCCCCCGCGAACCCTCGGACGATGGCCCGACGCGATAGAACACCTCGAAGATTCTGTCGATCTCGTCCTCGGCGATCCCGATGCCGTTATCCTGCACGCAGTAGACCACACGACCGCCTTCGGTCCAGCCCCAGATGCGGACCTCCGGCGGGCGATTCGGGGCGAAGTACTCCAGGGCATTGCGCAGTAACGCCTCGAAGAGCTGCCGCAACAGGTCGGCGTCGGCCAGACATGCCGGCAGGTCCTGCATGTGAACGGTCGCGCCCGATTGCTGGATGAGCGGATCGAGGCCGTGAACCACGTCCACCACCAGCGCATTGACGTTCACCCACGTGCGGCGAAGGTCGGCCCGGCGGGCCCGCGCCAGCCGCAGCATGCCCGCCGCGAGGGCGTCGATGTGATCGAGTCCTCGCCGCAGATCATCGAGCGGATCGTCGCGCGGGCAGGTGGTCTCCGAAAGCGTCCGGCCCATATAGGATGGGGCGCCGGAGGTCGTCGGCTCACGCGCCGCTGCAAGGTGAGGCTCACCCAACCGCTCGGCGGCGGCGCGGACGGTGCGAAGCGGCAGCCGCAGCCCTCGAAGCAGCACGATCAGGAAACGCTCCAGCTCCTTCTCGACCCGGTGCACCCGATGTTGCGCCCGCGCGGCGTGAAAACCGCGAAACCGGCCTTGTTGCACCAACACCACCCCACCGGCCGCCATCGCGCCGCCCAGGGCTCCACAAACGATGGCCGCCCCGCCGCTGCCGGCGGCCGCCAGTTGCCAGAAGCCCAAGCTGGCCAACACGAACGCGCACAAGCCCGCCATGACCCAGAACCAGGCTCGCTGCTCATACCAGAGCAGCACGGGACGCCGCCGAGCGCGGCTATCGGCGAGCAGGACGGCTTGGCCTTTTTCGGGACGTTTCACGGCTTTGTATCGAACCGGGACACCCTCGCAGATTTCCACACGAATCTTGCGTTCATTATCGGCCAGTTGGGGCGTTGAACGTGAAAATCATGCCGTGGGGCTGTCCGTAAGAGATTACGGTACAGCCCTTTACATAATCATCCGATAAGAAACATAAGCCAGGGACGCGAGGGCGACCGCCATTGTGGTCCGTGGAACGTGAACGCATTGACAGGCCTGATGAGGCGGCCTAGAATGCCGCCTCGCAAATACGACTGTGGAGGTCTTGTGTATGGCGGGGCTGGAAAAAAAGATCGCGGATCGAACCGTCAAGGTGGGCATTCTGGGGCTCGGCTACGTGGGGCTGCCCCTGGCCCGCGAGTTTGCCTCGGCGGGCATTTCCGTGCTGGGCTTCGACGTGGATGCGCCCAAGGTCGACCGGATCAACGCCGGCCGCAGCATCCTCAAGCACGTGCCCGACGAGCAGGTCCGCCGCATCGTGCGCGATGGAACGCTCGAGGCGACCACGGATATGTCCCGCATCCGCCAAGTCGACGCGGTGCTGATCTGCGTACCGACCCCGCTGACCGCGAACCGCGAACCCGATATGCAGTACGTCGTCGGCAGTTGCGAGACGATCGCCCGCTACCTGCGCAAGGGTCAACTGATCTCGCTGGAAAGCACGACCTACCCGGGCACGACCCGCGAGCTGATGAAGCCGATTCTGGAGGCATCGGGGCTCAAGGCGGGCAAGGATTTCCACCTGGCCTATTCGCCCGAGCGTGAGGATCCGGGCAACAAGCAGTTTACCACGCGGACGATTCCCAAGGTGGTCGGCGGCCTGACCCCCACGTGTCGGCGGCTCGCCACGGCCCTGTACGATCTGGCCATCGAGACGATGGTGCCCGTGGCGACGCTGGAGGTCGCCGAATCGGCCAAGATCATGGAAAACGTCTATCGCTGCATCAACATCGCCATGGTCAACGAGCTCAAGCAGGTGTTCGACCGGATGGGCGTGGACATCTGGGAGGTGATCCGCGCCGCCAGCACCAAGCCGTTCGGCTTCAACCCCTTCTACCCCGGTCCGGGCCTGGGTGGGCACTGCATCCCCATCGACCCGTTCTACCTGACCTGGAAGGCGAGGCAGTACGGGATGCCCACGCGCTTCATCGAGCTGGCCGGCGAGATCAACACCGCCATGCCGCACTACGTCGTCGGCAAGGTCATGGACGCCCTGAACGAACAGCACAAGAGCCTCAAGGGCTCGCGGGTGCTTGTTCTGGGCCTGGCATACAAGAAGGACATCGACGATGTTCGCGAATCGCCTTCGATTGAGCTGATCGAGCTGCTGCGGGCCAAGGGCGCCAAGGTCGATTACAACGACCCCTATATCCCGCGGACGCACAAGCAGCGCGAGCACGATCTGCGGATGCGCAGCCGACCCCTTTCGGCCCAGGCCCTGGCGCGTTATGATGTGGTGGTGGTCTCGACGGATCATTCGTGTTACGATTACGATTGGATCGTCGAGCACGCCCCGCTCGTGGTGGACACGCGCAACGCCACGGCGGGTGTGCGCAAGGGCCGCGGCAAGATCGTCAAGGCCTGACCGACCGCGCATCAGATGAACGAGGGAGCAGGGACCGTGCTCAAGGCCAGTGACAATCCGCCCATCATTTACCCGGAGGGCGCGAGCATCGCGGACTTCACGGGCACGTGGTGGGTCGCCCACACCCGCAGCCGTAACGAGAAGGCCCTGGCGTGGCAGTTGCTCAAGCAGGATGTGTCCTATTTCCTGCCGATGAGCCCGCGGGCCCACCGCTGGCGCCAGCGTACGATCCGCTCGATGATGCCGCTGTTCACCGGTTACATCTTCTTCTGCGGCGACGAAGACGCACGCCTGGAGGCGCTCAAGACCAATCGCGTCGCGGGCCTGATCCCGGTCAAGGACCCGGATGGGCTCGTTCGCGATCTGCTGCCCATTGAGCAGGTCCTGCGAGAGGGCCAGCCCCTCCAGCCCCACCCCTACCTGACAAAGGGCCGCCGCTGCCGGGTCGTCGCCGGGCCGTTGATGGGCCTGGAGGGCATCATCGTGCGCGAGCCGCAACGGACGCGTCTGGTGCTGCAGGTGGAGATGCTCGGCCAGGCCACCAGCGTCGAGGTGGATGTGGACCTCGTCGAACCCCTCGATACGTAGAGCCCTCTTGCATGCGTCCGTGGCGAGGTATGGTCACGCGCCCCGCGAGACACTCCAAAACGCGCTTGCAGCGCGGGCCAAGGCCCGGTAGCATGGATTCCTGCAAGAAGACGGCATGGGCAAACGTTTTTCCTGCAAACGGCACTGATGGCCCGGCTTTTCGGAAGAACCGGGTCCAACGAGCCTGGATATCGGAGGAGCACCTCGCCGCCGAGAAACGAACAGGGGCGTGAAAGGCCAAGTCATACCGTGCGCTATCGCACCCCCTGACGACAATCGACCGATCGAGTGTTTTTTCAGGAGAGTGTCATGAAGAAGAGCAGCAGTCCCACGCGGCGCACCTTCCTCAAGGCGACGGCCGCGGCGCTGGCGGCGCCCAGCATCGTCCCGGCGTCGGTGTTCGGACGGGATGGCCGCGTGCCGCCCAGCGAACGCATCATCATGGCCGGCATCGGCATTGGCAGCCGCGGCACACACGATCTGCGGTGGATGATCCGTGAATCCGATGTGCAGTTTGTCGCGGTCTGCGACGCCCGCCAGCAGCGCCGCCAGGCCGTCAAGCAGATCATCGACCAATGGTACGGCAACAATGACTGCGCGACCTACCGCGACATTCGCGGCTTTCTGGCGGCCCGGACCGACATCGACGGCGTCCTGATCGCCACGGGCGACCGCTGGCACGCGCTGGCCTCGATTCTGGCCATGCGGGCGGGCAAGGATGTCTACTCGGAGAAGCCCTCTTGCATGACCATCGCGGAGGGCCAGGGCGTCGTCGATACCGCCCGCCGACACCGCCGCGTCTACCAGACGGGCCTCCAACGGCTCAGCGAGGGCAACTTCATCTTCGCCAATGAGCTGGTCCGGCTGGGCCGACTGGGCAAGGTCCATACGGTGCGGGCCCATATCGCCCCGTGGGACTCGGCCGAGCTGAGCCACGCGTGGCTGCCCGCTCAGCCGCTGCCGCCGGCCGACGAGGTGGACTGGGACGAGTGGCTCGGACCCTGTCCCTGGCGGCCCTACAACGAGGCCTATACCCGCGGCGCCTGGCGCGGCTACTACGATTTCCACACCAGTTGCATCGGCGAGTGGGGTGCGCACACGTTCGGACAATGCCAGGTGGCCATCGACGCCGCCGACACCTCGGCCGTCGAGTATGGATACGTCAAGAACGACAGCGGTGACGGCATGGTCACGCGGTTCGCCAACGGCATCCGCATGATTCTCAACCGGGGCGGCTGGGAGGGCTCCTGCGGCGGCTGGCGCGGCTCCTGCGGCGTGTGCTACGAGGGGGATGAAGGCTGGGTCGCCACGGCCGACGGGTACTCCCAGCCCGATGTCTCCAACCCGGCCCTGTTGGGGGATTTCAAGAAGATCGTGCAGGACTATCTCGACCGCACACAGCGGGCGCCGAGCCACGTGCGCAACTTCTTCGATTGCGTCAAATCGCGCCGCCAGCCGGTCGCCAATCCGGTGGTGATGCACCGGTCGATGACGACGGTGCACGCCGCGAACATCTGCATGTGGCTCCGGCGGGATATGCGGTATGACCCGGTCAAGGAGGCGTTTATCAACGACGATGAGGCGAACCGGCTCCGGGCGCGGGCGATGCGCGAGCCGTGGATTATCTGACCGTATCACGTCAAGGCGAAAGGAGCCTGGCCATGTTGAATTGGCGAAACTGTTGTCTGGTGTTGTGCGTGCTGGTCCTCGGCTATCCGGCGAGGCCCGCGGAACCGACGATTCCTCCCGCCTCGCAAGTGCAGGAGGACCAACTGATCGCGACCCTGCAATCGGATGCGTCGCATCAGGCCAAGGCTGAGGCCTGTCGACATCTGCAGGTCTACGGCACGAAGAAGTCCATTCCCGCGCTGGAAGCGATGCTGGCCGATGAGAAGCTCTCGCACATGGCGCGGGTGGCGCTGGAGCCGATGCCCGATCCGGCCGTTGACGAAGCCCTGCGCCGGGCCCTGGATCGCCTGGAGGGCAGGCCGCTGGTGGGCGTGATCGGCAGCATCGGTGTCCGCGGGGACGCCCAGGCCGTCGACGCCCTGGCCAAGCGGCTGCTCGACAAGGATATCATGGTGGCCCAGGCGGCCGCACGGGCGCTGGGTTCGATTGGGACCGAGCAGGCCGCCGCCGCGATCGAGGGGAATCTCGACAAGATGCCGAAGGAGCAGCTCCTCCACGCGTATGAAGGGCTCTTGCGTTGTGCGGAGGCGTTGTCGGCGGCCGACCAACGGGATGCCGCGGTTCGCATCTACGACAGCCTGCGAAGCCTCCCCGAGCCGCATCAGGTCGTTGGCGGGGCCGTCCGTGGGGCGATCCTGGCCCGGGGTCGCGGCGCCTTGCGTCTGCTGCGCGAGGCCCTGGCCGATGAGAACTACATCGTCTTCTCCGCCGCCGTTCAGGCCAGCCAGGAGATGCGTGGGCCGCGTGTGACGTCGGTGCTGTGCTCGGTGCTCCCCGACCTGGACGC
>DSDH01000453.1 GCA_011055475.1 Phycisphaerales bacterium
ATGGCCTGGCCCCCTGTCGCAGTCAAGTTCTGTGGAGCGGCAGGTGGCGTTGTGTCGGGTGGACCGACGACGATGTCCGCGTAGAGCAGATCGATGACCAGGGTGTCTCTGGCTTCTTTCTTCTTGTTCAACGTATCGGTGAATCGGATTCGGATGTTGCCGTCGACGTCGATCATCGCACCGGCGTCACTGGCTTGGTACTGCCCATCGGCGAGGTCGCCCGTAATGTCAAGGATGTCTCCACCGACAAGCAGTAATTCGATGTGCAGCCCATCGCCTTCCGCCGGGCCCGTCCAGGTGTGAACAAGATGGATGGTGAGTCCACTGACATAAGCCGGGTCAACCTCGGTATGGAGAAGGTACTCCGCATCCAGGCTGTAGGCGGCCGGCCCGTTGGGCGATTCGTCGATGCTCTGGTAGACACCGTCGGCCACCGTTGTGGCATCGACGGTTCCGGTGATCGCCCCAATGCGCACGAGGGGCTCGACCACCGCATAGGCATCGTAATCCACGGCGGTGACGGTGATCGTGACCGTGGCCTCGTCGGTGGACATGCCATCCGTAACGGTGTACGTGAAGGTATCCTCGCCAAAGTAGCCAGCCGCAGGCGTATACCGCACTTCCGTGGCGGATACGATGGCCACGCCGCCCCCGTTCATGGTTGTTTGTTGGACGCCTGAGATTGCCAGAGCATCGCCGTCGGCATCCACGTCATTGCCCAGCACGTCGATGGTCTCGGGGATGCCCATGATCGTGCTGGCGGTATCATCCCCCGCCAATGGCGGGGTATTCGGCTTCGTCGTGAACGACAAGATGGCGGACATGGCCGAGTTTTCGTAAGCATCCGTCACGGTCACCCGATAGTAGTACGTTGTGTCGGGGATTAACTGGCCCGTCTCGGGAATCAGGACATCATGGTACGTGATCAGGTCCCCATCGAACACCGATACGGCACTATCCAGCGTTTCGGTCAACGCGTATTCCACCAGCGCCGTTGTCGGCTCATTGGTCTCGGCCTTTACGACCGCACTGGTGTGCCTGAGCGTATCGGGGGGCACTTGCGGCGAATAGGGCGCGAAACTCGGTGCCGTCACATCCCGCGCGGTAAACGTCCACACCTCCCCGGGCGTCGTGGCTCCGCTGTTAACCTCATCAATCCGCCAATAGTAAACCTGATCGTGGACCAGGGTCCCAAGGGCATATGACGTTTCCGTCTGGTTGCCGCGGAACGAAGGGGAGTCGTGGTCGCCCGCAGGAGGCTCCCCGTAAAACTCGGCAGCCGTCCCGAAATACACATCATGCGAAGTGGCGCCGATTCCTGCCGCCCAGCTCAACACGATTTCATTCAAATCCACAACGGCCTGGTCGGTGGGAATTGGGCTGCCGGCCGGTTCTGGGGGTGGCGGATCCTGTGTGGTAAAGCTCCAGACATCGCCCGTCGTCGTACCCCAAGCGCCCGTCTCGTCTACGCGCGAATTGTAGACCGTGCTGTAGTCCAGACCGCCCGGGTTGTATGTTGTCGCAGTCTCCGTGCCCACATTCTGGTACATCGACGGCCGCACGTCGCCGGCCTTCCACAGGTACAGCTCGTGCCAGGTCACCGGGTTATCCCCGTCCCCCGGATCCGTGCCGGCGGTCCATTCCAGCACGACATTCGCGGGTACATCGGTTGCACCCGCTGCAGGGATGGGGTCTGTCGCCTTTGTCGGCAGCGGTCCGCCTGCTGTCGTGAATTCCCATACCTCACCGGGCGTTGTGCCGCCCGGGCCGATCTCGTCAATCCGCCAGAAGTACGACCTGTTATAGGCAAGGAGTCCCTCGCCCGGATTGTCCGGATCAACGGGGTCAAACGTCGTCTGCACCTGGGCCTCGGAAACGAGCGCCACGTTGGCCGAATCGTCCGCTCCGAACCATACATTGTGGAACTCCGCACCCGTCCCGGCGGTCCAGGTCAGCGTCGTATCCGCAGGGACGTTCCACTGGGGACTGCCCGGGCTGATGAGCGTGGCCCGGCCCGGGGCCGGCGCGGTCTGGAACGTCCAGAAGGGCCCCTCGGCCAGCGTGGCCCCGCTCCCATCCTTCTCCACGACCTTCCAGAAGTACGTCGTCGCCGAAATCAGCGACGCCGCCAGCTCGCAGGAAGGTTCCGTGAGATCGGCTCCTACCAGCACGGCGTCCTGGCCCTCGGCGCCGAGATACACATCGTGATACACCACGCCGACCGCCGCGGTCCACGCCAGCGCCGGGTTGATATCCACCTCCGTTGCGCCATCCGCCGGATCGGGCGCCGTCGGGGCGTAGATGTCCTGTACCGTGGTGAACCGCCAGAGCGGCCCCATCGTGGTCCGCGCCGTCTCATCGGTCACCTCCGCGAACCACTCGTATTCGGTCTGAGCCGACAGATTACTCCAGACCACGGAAGCGCTCTGCCCGGGGGCCACGCTCTGGCCGCCGATATGACTGTAGCTGACCATCGGGAAATCGAGCGTAAACTGGCTGTTCCCATCGGTCTCATACTGGTCCACGTAGGGCGAGTAGGTTTCCACATACACGCGGCCCTCGGCGGGAGCAAAACGCATGATGCGCAGGAAGCCGTTGCCCCCGTTTGTGTAGGACTGATAGTCGGCAAGCACCTGGTACACCTGGCGTCCATCTTCCATGTCCACCCGATAGGCCTCTCCGTGATTATGACCGCAGAGCACCAGACGCACGTTATTGTTAGGAACGACGACGTTATCCCAGACGGATTGTCCAATCGGCATACGATTGCCGTCCGTCTGCAGGTACTGATGCATGGTAAGAACGGCGATACGATTACGATGGGCGCTCAATACTGTGTTCGCCCAATCGTACACACCCTGATCGGGGTACACCTGCAAATGCACAAAAATGAAATCCACGCCTCCCGCGGAGAAAAGCTGATAGCTGTTGTCGTTCCCGGCGACAGGATAGTGACCGCCATACCACGACTCGACATACGGGTCGAAACGCGTGTAGGCGAAATACTGATTATAAAAATCAGGGACGCTTCCGGGTTTGTCGTGGTTCCCCGGGCACACCCCGTAAGCCACCACACCATCCAACAGATCCATGGCGGCGTCCGCCAAAATCCATTGTTGCTCCACAAAGGCCGCATCACTCGAGCTATCCGTACTGTCCGTCAGGTCCCCCGCCTGCGTGACAAACACGATGTTGCGTCCGTTGACCCGTATTTCATCCCTGATCCACTGCGTCTGGGCCTCAAAAATCCGCAGATGAGTATAGCCGTCATTGGGATTCACGTAGTTCTGTGTGTCCGGAAGCACAACGATCTCAAAGGGGGCTTCCGTGGAGGTCACCGACCGGCCCCAGAAGTCCACCGTCAGCGCCGTGCTGTCCGGATCATCCACACTCACCGCAAGCGTCGGGGCCAGGGACAATCCCGTGGCACCATCCGTCGGCGCGACCAGTAAAGGCACGGCGGGCGCGAGAGGATCCGGAAACTCGCCCAACAGCTCCAGATCAAAGCTGATGTCGCTGCTCGTGGCGTGGACCTGGTGCACCTCTACCGCCACCACATTGTCGCCGTCCACCAGGACTCCGGCAGGATCGAAGGTATACGTGAAAAAGGTCGACTCATCCGATCCACCCACCGCCGGCCACGAGGGATCAAGGGTCTGCAAGTATGTGTCAAACGTCAGCGTTCCATCCGGCACGTTCGCGCGCCAGACTTCCACCCCGTTGATGTAGACCACCGCCCCATCGTCCCGCACGAGCCGGATGATCATACCGGTGTACTTGGTCACGTCGGCAACGCCGACCGTCCGTCGGAAGTAGTATGAAGGCCACTTGGCGCTGGCATTGTTGCCATAGCCAAGCACCGTCGCCTCACCGCCGTCGCCGTAACCCAACTGCGAGGGACCACTGGGCCAAGTGGAGTCATCGTAGCCCGGCTCCTTCCACGTGATACCTGCCTGGTCGGCCGGCGCGTGATCCTGATTGTAGTACCTCCAAAGATCGCCACTGCTGATCAACTTCTCCGTTTCCCCCAGCACGGGAGACGTGTCCAGCAGCGAACCGAGCAGGATACAGACCGCCAGCATAACCACAGGGAATCTCTGGGACGGCATGACGACTTCCTCCAATAGGTGGAACCGAATAGACCTCCAGCACAGATCAATGGGTTTTATTCTAGGGGACATGCGGGGGACGGGCAACATCCTTCTCTAATTTTTCTCTAAAAAACGGTGGCCTCCAGCCTGATTGCCAGGATTGCGGCATCGGCACCGCGAGCACAGGGGCATTTTCGTTGACATTGCGGATGCATCGGCGGATAAAGGAAGGGGTCTGGTCGCAACGGAGATTTTGCGGAAAGGATCGGTCATGGAGTGGACCCTCGGCGGCACAACCGTAGTCCTGGAACAGGGCGACATCACCGAGCAGGACACCGAAGCCATTGTAAACGCGGCGAATCGCCAGTTGGTGCTGGGCGGCGGCGTGGCCGGGGCCATTCGTCGCAAGGGCGGGCCGAGCATCCAGGCCGAGTGCGAGCTCAAGGCCCCGATCGACGTGGGCCAAGCCGCGATCACCGGCGGGGGCCGCTTGCGGGCACGATACGTGATTCACGCGGTCGGACCGCGGATGGGCGAGGGGGATGAGGATCGCAAACTGCGGGAGGCCACGCAGAGTGTCCTGAAGGTGGCCGATGAGAACGGGCTGGGCAGCCTCGCGTTTTGCGCGATCAGCACCGGCATCTTCGGCTACCCCATGGACCGCTGCGCGCGGGTCATGCTGTCCACGACGCTCGCGTACCTGCGTCAGGGCAACACCGGGCTCAAACGCGTGGTTTTCTGCCTGTACGACCAAGCGGCGCTGGACACGTTCCGGGCGGAGATGGAGCGGCAGGTGGCATCGTGAAGGCGATGGTGCTGGCACACACGGCCCCCATCGAAACGCGTCCCCTGGCCTGGACGGAGCGACCCGATCCGGTCTGTGAGCCGGACGAGGTATTGCTGGAGGTCCTGGCCTGCGGGGTGTGCCATACCGAGCTGGACGAGATCGAAGGACGCTTGCCACCCCCATCGCTGCCGGTGATCCTCGGCCACCAGGTGGTGGGCCGCATCGCCGCCACGGGGCCCAAGGTGGACCGACATCAGGTGGGCGACCGCGTGGGTGTGACGTGGCTGTATCGCTCCTGCGGAGCGTGTGCCTTCTGTCGCTCGGGGCGGGAGAACCTCTGCCCTTCGGCGCTCTGGACGGGTCTTACCGCCGACGGCGGCTATGCCGAGCGGATGGTCGTGGGGCAGGACTGGGCCTGCCCCCTGCCGGAGGGGCTATCGGACGCCGAGGCCGCACCTTTGTTGTGCGCGGGGGTGATCGGATACCGCACGGTGCGCTTGGCGCAGGTACGGGATGGCCAGGCCGTGGGCCTGTTCGGATTCGGCGCCTCGGCCCACCTCGTGCTGCCGGTGCTGAAGTTCCAGTACCCGGCGTGCCGCGTGTTCGTCTTCACACGGAGCCCATCGCACCGGTCGCTCGCCTCGCGGCTGGGGGCCGACTGGGTCGGCGGGTCCGAGGACACACCGCCGGAACCGCTGGACGTGGCGATGGATTTCACGCCCGTCGGCGAAACCGTCGCGCGGGCCCTGGCGGTCTCGGCGCCGGGCGCGCGGCTGGTGATCAACGCGATACGCAAGACGACGCCCATCGGGCCGCTCGATTACGCCGAACTGCTCTGGCATGAGCGGCAGATCTGCAGTGTGGCCAACGTGACCCGGGCGGATGCCGAGGAGTTTTTGCCGCTGGCCGGCCGCATGGGCCTGCGCCCACAGGTCACCTGCTTTGCCCCGGAGCAGGCCAACGAGGCCTTGATCGCCCTCAAGCACGGGCAGATCGACGGCGCGGCCGTCCTGCGGTTCGCACCGTGAGACGATCCCCGACAGGCGAAACGACCCCGGCGTGGCGGAGTCGGGCCGGGGATTGACGACGGCGGTGGAATGCGTATAGTGCGGACCATGCGAATCGACGTGCGCGAGTCTTGTCTGGTGGTCATCGACGTGCAGGGCAAGCTGGCCGGCCTGATGTGGGACAAGGATGCGCTGCTGCGCCACATCGAGGTGCTGATCCGCATGGCCAAGGCCCTGGAAATGCCGATCCTCTGGTGTCAGCAGGTGCCCCGGGCGCTGGGGCCGACGGTCGAGCCGATCGCTCAGCTCTTAGGGGGCATCGCACCCATCGACAAGAGCTCGTTCAGTTGCCACGGCAATCCGATCTTCCGTGATCGGCTGATCGAGTTGGACCGGCGGCAGGTCATCCTGTGCGGCATCGAGACCCACGTCTGTGTGTATCAGACGGCCCGCGACCTGGCTCAGTGCGGCTATGACGTGGCGGTGGTGGCCGATGCGGTGTCGTCGCGGACGGCCGAGAACCGCCGGATCGGCCTGGAACGGATGCGGGCCGAGGGGGCGGCCATCTATTCCACCGAAATGCTGCTGTTCGAGCTGCTCGGCGATGCGAACCACCCTCGCTTCCGCGACCTGTCGCGCTTGATCCGATGAGAGGCGGGACCACACGAATACACTGACAAATCGGGAGGACCCCACGTGGAGGCACTGCATGCTCTGGCCGGCCTGCTGACCCATCCGCTGGCGATTCTGGTCGTCGCCGTGGTGACCGTGCTCGGGATGATCCTCGTGCTGCGGATACACGCGTTCCTGGCGCTCATCACGGCGGCCCTGGTGGTGAGCCTGCTGGCGCCGGGTCCGGCGGTGGAGAAGATCGAGCGGGTGGCGGTGGCGTTCGGCACGACGGCGGGCAAGATCGGGCTGGTCATCGCGATGGCGGCGGTCATCGGCCGCTGCCTGATCGACTCGGGTGCGGCCGACCGCGTGGTGCGGATGTTCATGCGGCTGCTGGGCGAGAAACGCGCGCCGATCTCGCTGATGAGCAGCGGCTTTGTGCTGTCGATCCCCGTGTTTTTCGACACGGTCTTCTACCTGTTACTGCCGCTGGCTCGCTCAATGCACCGCCGCACGGGGCAGAAGTACCTGCTGTTGATCCTGGCGATGGGCGCGGGGGCGTCGATCACGCACTCGCTCGTGCCGCCCACGCCCGGGCCGCTGTACATCGCCGGCGAGCTGAACATCGACTTGGGCACCATGATTATGATGGGGCTGGCGGTGGCGGCGCCCACGGCAGTCATCATCCTGCTGTTCATCCGCGCGTTGACGCGATTCATCGACATCCCCATGCGACCCATCGAGGGCGCCGGTCCCGAACCCGATCCCCTGCCCGATGAGGCGTTGCCGGGGCTTCTCGTCTCGCTGTTGCCGATCGTGCTGCCGGTGCTGCTCATCAGCGCCAACACCGTCGCCGGCACACTCGCCAAGGCGCAGGACGCCGGAGTCCTGGCACAGCGCGTCGCCGCCTGCACCGCGGTCGTCGGCAACGCCAACCTGGCCATGCTGATCTCGGCGGCGATCGCGCTGGCGGTGTTGAAGCGGCAGCGGCGCCTGGACCGCAGGGATCTGGCCCGCATCATCGAGTCGGCCCTGATGAGCGGTGGCGTAATCATCCTCATCACCAGCGCCGGCGGCGCGTTCGGGGCGATGCTGCAGGCGGCCGGGATCGGAGACGCCATCGAAGGCTTTTTCGGCACGGGAGCCCAGGCGATGGGCGGCTCGAAACTGATCCTCCTGGCGTTTCTCATCGCCTTCCTGCTCAAGTTCGCCCAGGGCTCGAGCACCGTCTCCATGCTGACCACGTCGGGCATCATGGTGGGCCTGATCCCGGCGCTTGGCCAGGCAGGCGTCGACCCGAACCTCGGCTTTCACCCGGTGTACCTGGCGACCGCGATCGGCTTCGGGGCCCAGTGCGGCAACTGGATGAACGACAGCGGATTCTGGATCTTCGCCAAGATGGGCGGCCTGACCGAGACCGAAGGCCTCAAGACCTGGACCGTGACGGTCAGCGGCCTGAGCATCATCGGCCTGCTGATTACGCTGCTGTACGCGGCCCTTTTGCCGATGGCGTAGTGGCACGATCCGATCAGGACGCGTGGGCGGCCTCGGACGCATCGGCCGGCTCTTCAAAGCAGCCACTCATGCGATTGATCCGGAGCAGCAGTTCCGTGCGGATATCGTTCGACTTGAACCGGTTCAGGTTCTGCAGGATTTCCTTCTTGGCCTCGCAGGAGAATCGCCCGTCCATGAGCTGCTCCAGAACGGCCTGGATGTCCTTCTCGCTGTACAGGCTATCCATGACCCGTCGTGCCAGGTGCGCCTGGATACGCGGCGGCAGGCTCGGCCGTGAGGCGATCGCCATGAACCCCTCGAATTTGGCGCTGTCGCGCGTCAGCTTGGCCACCTGGTCGATTTCGAGCAGGTCGGCCTCGGTACGGGTATCGGTCGATCCGAACAACCCCGCCGTCGTCTGCCGGGTCGCACGATCAAGGTCATCCAGACAGCCGGCGACCGGCAACAATACCCCCAGGATCAAAAGCATCCTCGCCCTGTCCATGCAGTACCTCCTTGCATTCATCCGTCCCCGCACGTTGATTTGCCTGCATCCGGCAGCCTCAATACTTCCTTAACAGGGCCAACAGTCCACTGTCAAGCTTGTGCCCGTGGAAGTCCTGGTAGTCCACGTCCGCCCGACCGGAATCAAGAATGCCGAAACTGCCGCTGAAGTTCCACAGGGCGAAGCCGATGTTGTGCTCGGTCAGGATGTCCAGCACATCGCGGAACCATGCCAGGAACACGGCGTGCGACGTCTTGTTGTAGCAGCCGCACTCGCCGCAATGCACGCCCACACCCTTTCTTGCCAAGTCGACCCACGGCTGATAGTGCTCTTCGAGCCGCTTGCGGTCCCACTTGTGGGCCTTGCCCTCCGCATCCGGCCAGACCGGTTCGGGGAATCGCTCGCCGTTGACCCAACCGGCCTTGTAGTGGCTGATCTCCATGGGATCATAACCGCGATTGCTCTGGCCGACGCCCAGCTCGATCAGCTCGGGCACGGGGTCGCGCCCCCACGCCAGACCGTCGATGATGACCAGCCGCTGCGGGTCCACCGCACGGATCGCCTCCGTGGTCACCTTCATCACCCGAACATAGTCCTCCCGCGTCATGTTCCGCTCATCGGGACGGCTCGGCTCGTTGATGAGGTCGAAGCTGACGCGCTGCGACGGGATGCCCCTGTAGCGCTTGGCGAAGAGCCGCCAATGCCACAGGAACGCCTCCAGGGCCTCGGCGTCCTTCCAGAGGCTCTTCTTCTCCGCGGGCGGGTTGACGCAGTAGCCCGGCCCGCGATGAAAGTTGAGGCTGACGTGGATACCATACCGGCGACCCCACTCGACGATGCGGTCGATCTTCGCCAGCGTCGATTCACGCACCTTGTACCAGTCATCTGCCTCGGTCCAGGTCTCGTACGACATGGGCAGCCGGACGAAATCAAAGCCCCAATCCCGCATCCAGCGGAAGTAATCCTCATGGGGCCTCTGATCGCTGTTCTTCGTAAAGAAATGCGTCAGATTGAACCCCCGCCATCGGGGAAAGACGCGTTGGGCCTTGGCCTCGGCGGCCTCAACGGGCCGGCCGGTCCCCCCAACAAGCGATCCCGCCGCCGCGGCGGCCACGGAGCACTTCATGAAACCCCGTCGTGAGTAACGGTCGTTCGTTTCCATGCGGGTTCCTTTCTCAATCCTCGACCATCAGGACTCTCAAAACACGTCGGCGCGGAGCACGCCCCACTCGTCGAAGCTGCGGCTCCGCGTCAATCGGATCGCCAGAAAGACGGTGATGGCCGTCCCGCTGAAGATGCTCAGCATGATGGCGATCTGGTACTTGATCGCACTGAAGGGCTCGGCGCCACCGAGGATCACCCCGGTCATCATGCCCGGCAGGGAGACCAGCCCGATGGTGCTCATCCTCGCGATCGTCGGCGCCAGAGCGGCCCGGCAGGCGTCGGCGATGTAGGGCCGTACGGCCTCGGCCAGCGAGGCCCCCTGGGCGAGGCTGTGCAGGTACGCCTTGCGATCCTTGCGAAGCGATTCGTAGAAGGTGCGGATGCCGATGATGTCCGCCTGCAGGCAGTTACCCAGGATCATGCCCCCGATGGGGATGACGTATTGGGCCTGGCTCAGGGACGCCTGAGCGAGGATCAGCAGAACGAACACGACCAGCGGGATGGCGGTGCCCGCCAAAAGCGCCAGGAAAAGCCGCCCGGCGAAGAATCGCAGCTTCAACTCGCACCCCCGCAGGATCGAGAAGTCCGCCACGCCGATCATGACCGCCAGCCACGCCAGGTTCAGCCAGACGCTGTTCTGCTCAAAAACCACCTGCAGATACAGTCCCACGAACAGAAGCTGAACCGTCATCCGCACCACCGAAAGCAACGTTGTGCCGGCCAGCGGGATTCGATACCACAGGATAATGGCGAAGGGGAAGATCAGCAGGCCGTAGCCGATCGCCAGGCGCAGGGCGCTGATGTCTTCGGCACCGGTCATGAGCTGGGCTCCGGCGGGCGCATTTCAACGACATGATCCGACATGGCGAAGACCGCCTCGTCATGCGAGACGATCAACATCGTCGCCGGGCACTCGCGAAGGATCTGAAGCACCGACGCCCGGCGCTCGCGGTCCAGGGCCGAAGTGATCTCGTCCAGCAACAAAATGTCGCGTTCAAGTAGCAGCGCGGCGATCAGGGCGATGCGCTGCTTCTCACCGCCCGACAGGTCGACGACAGCCTTCCTACGCAGCGCGTGGGCCAGACCGAGACGTTCCATCCACGCAGGCACACGCTCCAGATTGCCGGCCAGGGAGCGGTTGGCCCGGTAGTGGAATGGTCGGGCGAGCACTTCCTCGACGGTCCCCCGACCCGGATCGGGCTCCTGGGCGACGTAGCCGATACGTCGGCGAAGCGACCAGATGCTGCGGGCGTTCATCTCCGAACCGTCAACAACAACGCGACCCGCATCGGCCCGCACGAATCCGAGGATGCAGCCCAGCAGCGTGCTCTTACCGCAGCCGGACGGGCCCGTGAGCCCAACCTTGCACCCTGGTTCGACCGCCAGCGAGAAATCGCGCAACACCCAACCGCCATCGCGGTGCACACCCACGTTGTCGATCTCGATGGCCGGGGGTCCCATGGTGTCCCTTCACCGCCGGTCCGTGACCGATTGGACAAGCCGCCGGAGGGCCTCGTTTTCCTTTTCCCGCCCTTCGATGCGCGTGTCATTCCAACTGACGATCAAGTCCAACCCCGGCAGGACCACCATCGCGCGAAGCCCACCGTGCCCAAAGGCCCCGAACGCATCGGTCGGGACATCCGGCCAATGCCGCTTGCCCTCGCGATCCACCCCATTGACCCACCAGAGCCAACTGTAGCTGCCCATGTGGTCTGTCTGGTTATCCGGGATGCGTCGCGAGCCGATGGACCGCTGCCCGGGGATCATCTCGGCCTCCTGGCCTTTCTCGACGGAGGCACTGCGGGGGATGGTGTTCGGCAGCGGACTGGACACCGCCATGCGGACAATCTCCGGCGGCAGCAACCGGCGGTCCCTCCAGCGGCCCTGACGCAGGTAGAGCAAACCGAAACGGGCGAAATCCCGCGGCGAGATGGCCAGCCGACCCGGCCGATCCCCCGGCCCGAACGCCAGAAACGTCGGTTCATCCTGGCACTGCAGGACATCCGTGAGCATCGGCCAAAGCACCTTCGCGTCGACCGTCTCGAACGTCGCCCCGTAGACCTTAAGGAACAGCGTGTCGAAGAACAGGGCCATCTGCCAGTCGTTGTAGTCGAACGCCGTCCCCGGCGCCTCGCGAACACCGTAACAGGCCGTCTGATTCGCCAGATGCCGCCAGGTGATCCCGCGATCCTTGAAGTCCAGGTCGGCATTGAGCCCCTTCAGCCGGGGCTCCCAACGGACGACCGGCTCATCCAAACTGGGTATCCGCTCGTCACCCAGGGCCTTGAAGAGAAAGTGACTGTAGACCGGCTTGGCCGCGCTGGCCACGTCTCCGCGGCGACCAATATCCCCCCAGGTGAACACGAGATAGCCGTGCCGGACCACGCAGCCTCGCCCCCCCGCGAAGTCGGCGACACTGCGCAGCGCCGCTTCATCCAAGTCCACCTCGGCCGCGGGCTTCACAAGCCATTCACGGCCCGGATAAACAGGCTCCACGGCTGACGGCACTGTGGTGGCGCCGCCCGCCAGGACACCCCACACGAAGATCAAACCAACCGGAAAACGGATTGAATAGCCCACAGTACCGCTCCTCTTATCGTCCTCTGCCGCACTCCCGCACGGGTGCGCACACACTCATTATAAGGATTCGCATCAGAGGTACAACCGATCGGCGATGGTTGGAGGCTCCCCACCGAGCGCCGCCACTGGGAGCGTCAGTGATCGACGAGCCAGCGGGCGATGGCCTCCGCCGCGTCGGTTCGCACGAGCCTTCGGGCCGCCTGGGCCATCCCCTCCCGGCGAGCGGCGTCGCCCATCAGCCCACAAAGCTGGACGTACAATTGCTCGGCCGTCTGCTCCGGATTGTCCGGGCGGTCCTCCACGATGACGGCCGCCCCCGCCGCGACAAGGGGCTCGGCGTTTCGCCGCTGGTGCTGATCACGATGGTAGGGATAGGGCAGGCAGATCGCCGGCACGCCCGCCGCGGCATACTCGGCGACGCTGACGGCGCCGGCCCGACCCACCAACAGGTCGGCGGTGGCATACAGGTCGGGCATGTCGTCATTGTAGTCCATGAGAACATGGGCAAGGGGCGCATTCTCATACGCCCGCCGGCACCGTTCGTGATCCACCAAGCCGGTCAGGTGCACGATCTGCCAGTCCGCCGCGAACTGGCCCAGCCGGGGCAGAATGCGTTCGACCGCACGGTTGATGCTGGTCGCGCCGCTCGACGCGCCGGTAATCAGCAGCGTCTTTTTGCTCACGCTCAGGCCCAATCGGCGGATCGCCCGATCCGGATCGGCCCGGTTGAAAGCCGCTCGCAGGGGACAACCCACGGTCTGCATGCGATCCACCGCACCACGGAATTGGACCGCGGTTTCCTTGAACTGTACGAATATACAGTCCGCGAACCGCGCCAGGAACCGGTTAGCACGGCCGACGACGGCGTCCACGTTCAGCAGGCCCACGGGCAGGCCCAGTCGGTGCGCTGCCAGGACGACCGGGGCCGAGGCGAACCCCCCTGTGCCCAGGACGGCCACGGGAAGCGCCGACCGCAACATCGCCCGCACGCGATGGTACTCCCGACACTGGCGGACTGCGAAACGGGCCAACCGGTCCGGCCGCATGGACAGCCCCCGCACGGCCAGAGGCACGAATTCGTAGGATGTCCGCGAGAGGATGCGCGAGTCAATCGCCCGGTCACTGCAAAAGAAGCGCATCCTGGCGCCCGGCGTCATGCGTTCCAACGCCTCGGCCACGGCCAGAGCGGGGTAGATATGGCCCCCGGTGCCGCCTCCGGCAAAAATATAGAGGGGTCCGTGTGCGGCCGCGGACTCGCCGGGGCGGTGCTCGGTCATACCGAGCACCCCTGCCGCGTGTGGGCCCGGGCGGCCTCAGCCAAGTACTGTTTCAGGTCGGTAGCCGATGCCGAGCGAATCGGCCGCCGAGCACCTTGATCGCCGGTTCGCGCCACGTTGAGCAGCACGCCCACGGCGGCGGCGGTAATGACCATACTGGTGCCCCCCGCGCTGACTAAAGGCAACGGAATGCCCTTCGTGGGAAGAACCACGGTGACCACGCCGATGTTGATGGCCGCCTGAAGCGCAATGGTGGTCACGATCCCCGCCGCCAGAAGCCGCCCGAACGGATCCGCACACCGGATCACCACGAACACGCCCAGGATAATGAACAGGCCGAACAGCAGCAGGGTCAGCCCGCCCCCGAAAAAGCCCATCTCCTCGCAGATGATCGCGAAGATGAAATCACTCGTGTCCTCCGGCAAGTGCCCATATTTGAGCACGCCGTTACCCAGACCCGTACCCCATATACCCCCGGTGCTGATCGCACAGAGCGATTGGTCGGCCTGGTAGTTTTGAGCCGAGGCACTAATCTCGGGGAACCATTCGGGGTTGAACCGCGACAGATATCCTTCGATGCGATGAACGCGGGTTTCCGTGAGCAGTGCATTGGGTGCGGTTATCCAGAGAATGGCCCCCAGCGGCACCGCCACCGCCACCGGGCCGAGCAGATACCACCAGCGCGTCGGGCCCATCAGGAGCATCAGGAACGCAACCAACCCAATGAAGGCGGCGGTGCCGAAATCCTGGGTGACAATGAGTAACACGACAAGCCCCACAACCGCGCAGGCCGGCAGAAAACCGCGGCCGAGTGTGCGCATCGCGGCGGGCCAGCGGCCCATAAAGGCCGCCAGGAAGAACACCACGGCCCATTTGGCCAGTTCCGACGGTTGAAAGCTGAGCCGGTGCGAGCCGAGGTGCAAAACGAGCCAGCGACGGGCGAACCGCCGTTCGGGGCCGATGCCCTCGCCGATGACCAGGGCCAGAACCAACAGGACCACCGCCAGGGCGAGCAGATACGGCGTCAATGATCGCAAGAGGCCGCGGTCAAAACCCAGGCAACGGTAGTTGATCGCGGCGACGGCGTACATGACCCCCACGGCCAGGGGAAAAAAGAGCATATTGCGCAGGGTCGTGAAGCTGTAGAAGTGCCGTAGGTCGTACGTGGCCCCGATGCTGGCGCCGGCCGAGAATACAAAGACCGTGCCCAACGCCATCAGCACGAGCACCACCGCCTCGATCCAACGGGATAGACTGTCCGATGTTTGTGCCTGAATTCGATCCAACACGATCCGCCACCAGTGAAGGCCTCTGGGCCGGGTGCCGCCATAAAGCCGGCCGTTGGGGTGTATTTCGGCTCAGGGAGCGCCTGATCCGCAGATTTTTGTCGCAGCCTGCCCCACCGCCCCCGTCAGGCGGGCCGATCCTCCGCGCAGGCCTCTTCGGGCGAAAGGTACTGCTCGATCAGATCATAGAGCATCTTGGCCGTCAAAGGCTTGGGGAGGTACGCCGTGCAGCCGGCCTGGAGACACTTGTTACGGTCGTCCTTCAAGGCATGAGCCGTCACGGCGATGATCGGGACGGTCAATCCCCGTCGTCGCAGCTCGGTCGTGGCGGCATAGCCGTTCATCAGGGGCATCTGCATGTCCATAAGGACCAGGTCGAACGATGAGCCGGAAGTCTTGTCCACCCCTTCCTGCCCGTTGCCGGCAAGCTCGACCTCCAACCCAACCCGCTCCAACAGCAGCCGGGCCAGGGTCTGGTTGGCGACGTTGTCCTCCACCACGAGCACGCGTCCGGTGAATCGCCGCCTGGCCGGGGGCGCCGCGAGGGTCGCCTCGGCCATCGCGTATCGATCCAGGGCCCCGGCATTCTGCTCGGTCGGTTCCAGCGGAAGACGGATCGTGAAGACCGAGCCCCGGCCGGGTTGGCTGCTGACGGACAATCGCCCCCCCAGCAGTTCGGTCAGGCGGTGGGTGATGGCCAGACCCAGGCCAGTCCCGCCGAAGCGGCGGGTTGTGCTCATATCGGCCTGGGCAAAGGCGTCAAACAGACGCTCCATGTGCTCGGGGGCGATGCCGATCCCGGTGTCCTCGACGTCGAAGCGGACGAATGTCTGCCCCTCGTCCAGTGTCTCCAGGCCGATATTGAGGTAGACATGACCCTGTTCCGTGAATTTAATGGCATTGCCCAGGAGGTTCACCAGGCACTGCCGCAGTCGCGTCGGATCCGTGCGAATCCGGCGCTCCAGCAGGTCGCACTGAAGGATCTCAAACCGCAGCCCCTTCTGCATGGCTTGGGGCCTCAAGAGCGAATCGAGTCCCTCCAGCATCTCCCCGAGATCGCAGTCGACGATCTCCACGTCCAGACGCCCGGCCTCGATTTTGGAGAAGTCCAGGATATCGTTGATGATCTCTAACAGACTGATTCCGCTCCGGTAGATCGTTTCGATGTATTGTCGCTGTTCATCGGTCAACGGCTCTGTGCGGAGCAGGTCGGCAAAACCGATGATGGCGTTCATGGGCGTGCGAATCTCATGGCTCATGTTGGCCAGGAACTCGCTCTTGGCGCGATTGGCCTCCTCGGCGGCGTTCTTGGCCTCGATGATCTGTTCTTCGGCCCTTTTCTTTTCCGTGATGTCCCGCACGATACCCACGGCGTGCCATTCCTCGGCAATTCGGACGGCAGACAGAGACAACGCAACGCAAATCTCGTGTCCATCCTTGTGGCGCGCCTCCAATTCAAGCGTCTTCCCCACTGCCGCACCGTGCCCGGTCTTTTGGAAGACTGAAAAGGCCTTTCGGTGTGGCTCCAGATACCGGTGTGGTGCGAGGAGCCCGTGCAGATTCTCGCCAAGAACCTCCCCGGCCGTATAACCGAAGATGGCCTCGGCTGCGGGATTCCAAAACGTCACAGCTCCCAGGTTGTCAATCGTAATAATGGCATCCTGTGCGGACTCCGTAATGGCCCGCAGGTGAGCTTCGCTATGGCTTAGTTCGGCGGTCCGCTGACGCACCTGGTTTTCGAGGTCGCGATGGCTTTCCTCGAGCCGGGCGCAAAGAACGTTGAAGTTCTCCACCAGGGTGGCGATCTCGTCACGACTGCCGTTGGCCAGATCCGCCGGCAACGGTTCGCGCCCCTTGGATCCCTTGAAATGGGCCGCCATCCGCGCCAGCCGTCGGCCGACCAGACCGTTGAAGACCGCCTGGATGAGCACACTCAGCCCCACCAAGGCCCCAGCCATGAACAGGCCGTTGACGCCGATGGTGCGAAGCAACGCCTGCCGGTAGGGCGCCAGCGGGATCGCCGCCATGTCCAAAGCGATCACCTGCCCCAGCGGCCGATGGAAACCGGCCTTGCCGCCATAACGCGAGATCAGAGACTCCGGTGCATCGGCCGGGTCGCCGTGGCAATGCAGACAGTCGCCGGTCATGCGCCGGGCGCTGAAATGGGCCCGGTATGGTTGCCCGTCGATCTGGACGTCCTGAACCCATCGTTGCAGTTCAGGGTTGAGGTTGAAGCGTTCGATGATCTCCAGCTCGGCCGGTCCGGCCCGGTTGATTGGATTGCGGGGATTGTCGGAAGAGAACTTGATGATCCAGTCCGGGAAGCGACGGCGCACCTTCTCAAAGACGTTCCGGGCCGCATACGAGGTGCTCATCCCCTCGGGCAGAAACTCCCCCTCGACGACCTGGGCCTCGGCGAAGGGGCGCACGTGCTCGGCCACGTACTCACGAACGGCCAGGTCGAACTCCAACGCCAGCCGGGCCTGGCTGTCGAGCATCCGATTGATGTAACGATGGCCGGTGACCCACGTGTGCGCCAGAACCAGCAAGGAGAATGCCACCATGCACGCCGCCGTGGCGATGAGGAACCGCGATCGGATCGTTTTAAACAAGGCCCTTAACCGGCTCACCTGCGACTCCTACTGTCGGAAAGACACCCCATGCCTTGGCACCCCCAACCGTGGGGGTCGCCACCACCATCGGCATCGTATCGGCCAATGGGGGCCGCCGCTTGCCCTCAGAACAAAGCGATTGTGTTTGGCGGCATTAGCCTATCCAAAACTAGGTCGATACAGGCCCCTCCCGCCGCGTTATCGGTCCAAAGAAAGGCGCAAAATCCGTCGACCTGACAGCCAAGAGATCGCACGCCACGAGAGTCGCGGGCTCCAAATCACCCTTGCGTACGGGGCCCAAGAACCCTACGATGGTTTGATGTGAACGGCGGTGGGTCACACGGAGATCCGGCCTGCGGGGCCTGATCTGGACACGCCGTTTGGACCGAACCATCGCGCAAAGTCCGTATTGTTTGGAGGGACGAGTCATGCAACCGCACTTGCCCACATCGGCGTGTTCTCTGTGTCGGATGAATCGTCGTCGGTTCCTGGCCGGATGCACGGCCTGTACCGGCTTGGGGGCCCTGATCGGCCCGGCCTGGCCGGCCCGCGGGGCATCCGACGA
>DSDH01000008.1 GCA_011055475.1 Phycisphaerales bacterium
GGAGCACACCATCCGGGTCGACCTGGGCGTCGGCAGGGCCGCAGACTTCTGCTATGGGTGCGACCTGAGCCGCGACTACGTCAAGATTAACGCCGACTACCACACGTAAGCGATGGGAAATCCTGTATCAGGGGACGATTTGCGGAATCCCCGTCAAAAAAAGGCTTGAAAACCCCCACCGGTCCGCTACACTGACCGGTCCCTCTGAGGTCAGGTACCGAAAACAGATCCCATTTTGAAAGGAATGAGACTGTGAAAGCACTGAAAATGGCAGGTTTCCTGGCACCCATGCTCCTTCTGGGCAGCACGGCCATGGCCGCGGCCGAGGAGGCGGCGGTCCCGGGTGGTTCGGCCGCCACCACGTGGTTTTGGATCGCGCCGCTGGCCGCACTGGCCGCACTGGGCTTCGCGTACTACTTTTACAGGCTGGTGATGGCCGCCCCGCCCGGAAACGAGAAGATGGTCGAGATCGCCACCCACGTGCGGGAGGGGGCGTACGCCTACCTTTACCGTCAGTACAAGGTGGTGGCGTTGGTGTTTCTCATCCTGCTGATCATCTTCGCCGTCCTGGCCTACTATGGGGTGCAGAACCCGTTCGTGCCGGTGGCGTTCCTGACCGGTGGGTTCTTCAGCGCTCTGTGCGGCTTCCTGGGGATGAAGACGGCGACAAACGCCTCCAGCCGCACCGCCCAGGGCGCCAGCGAAAGCCTTAACAAAGGGCTGCAGGTGGCGTTCCGCAGCGGCGCGGTGATGGGCCTGGTGGTCGTGGGCTTCGGCCTACTGGACATCAGCCTCTGGTACCTGATCCTGGACAAGATTGTCTACACCGCCGAGCACATGCAGAACGGCTTGAATCTGGGCCCACTGGTCCTGGTGCGTGAGGGCATGGACCCGGCCCAGAAGCTCGTGGAAATCACCACGACCATGATCACGTTCGGCATGGGCGCCTCCACGCAGGCGCTGTTCGCCCGTGTGGGCGGCGGCATCTACACCAAGGCCGCCGACGTGGGCGCGGACCTGGTGGGTAAGGTCGAGGCGGGCATCCCTGAAGACGACCCCCGGAACCCCGCGACGATCGCCGACAACGTGGGCGACAACGTGGGCGACGTGGCCGGCATGGGCGCGGACCTGTACGAAAGCTACTGCGGCTCGATCCTCGCGACGGCGGCCTTGGGGGCGGCCCTGCCGGCGGCGGCCCTGAAGGCCAAGGGTATCGATCCATTGATGGCCGTGCTGGCCCCCATGATCGTGGCGGGAATCGGCATCCTGTTGTCGATTGGCGGCATCTTTATGGTGCGGTGTAGAGAAGGCGCCAGCCAGAAGAATCTGCTGCGTGCCCTGTTCCTCGGTACGGGGATCAGCTCGGTGGCGATTCTGGTTGCTTTGGCCATCATGGTCTGGCTGGGAATGATCACGTTGGGCGTGTTTGGCTCGGTCGTGGCCGGTCTGATCGCCGGCGTCATCATCGGGCAGATCACCGAGTACTACACCTCGGATGAGTACAAACCGACCAAGGGCATCGCCGACCAGGCCGTCATGGGCCCGGCGACGGTGATCCTGGACGGCTTTTCGACGGGCATGTATTCGACCGGGCTTTGCGTGGCGACGATCGTAGTGGGTATCATCTGCGCGTTTACGTTCGCCGGCGGCTTCTCGCAACTGTCCATGGGGTTGTATGGCATCGGCTTTGCCGCCGTGGGGATGCTTTCGACACTGGGCATCACCCTGGCGACGGATGCCTACGGGCCCATCGCCGACAACGCCGGGGGCAACGCCGAGATGAGCGGCCTTGGACCAGAGGTGCGCAAACGCACGGACGCCCTGGACTCCCTGGGCAACACCACCGCCGCAACGGGCAAGGGCTTTGCGATCGGCTCGGCCGCCCTGACCGCGATGGCCCTGCTGGCCGCCTACATCGAAGAGCTTCGCATCTGGATCAAGAAGCTGGCGATGGCCAACCCGGATGGGGTCTTCCAGGTGGGAGAGGTGGAGTTCACCGCCGATATGGTCAAAGATGCCTCCGTGATGGACTTCGTGGAGGCGTACAACCTGACGATCATGAACCCCAAGCTGATCTGCGGATTGTTTATCGGGGCGATGATGGCGTTCGTGTTCTGCGGCATGACCATCAAGGCCGTCGGTCGGGCCGCGGGCGCCATGGTCAACGAGGTGCGCCGGCAGTTCCGCGAGATCGCGGGGATCATGGAGGGCACCGGCAAGCCGGATTACGCCCGCTGTGTGGCGATCTCCACCGCCGGCGCTCAGAGGGAGATGATTCTGCCGTCGCTGCTGGCGATCATCGTCCCCGTCATCACCGGCCTGCTGTTGGGCGTGCCGGGCGTGATGGGGCTCCTGGCCGGCGGGTTGACCACCGGGTTTGTGCTGGCGATCACGCTGAACAACTCCGGCGGCGCCTGGGACAACGCCAAGAAGTACATCGAAAAGGGCGCCCACGGCGGCAAGAAGTTGCCGGACGGCAGCAAGAACCCCATCCACGGCGCCGCGGTCGTCGGCGATACGGTGGGCGATCCGTTCAAGGATACCTCCGGACCGAGCCTGAACATCCTCATTAAGCTCATGACGATGGTCAGCGTGGTGTTCAGCGGGGTAGTCGTGAAGTTCGCCCCGATCATTGCGGCCAAGCTGGGCATTGGAGGTTGACGCCGCCTTGACCACGCGGGCGTGTTAGAGTATGTTCCGGGGACGGTCATCGGGCCGTCCCCTTTTTCTTGATTCACCGGGGGCGACGCCGGCCTGACCGTTGGCGCGGCCCGGACAGGACCGGAAGATCGTTATCGACAGGGGAGTACGTTTCGCGAGACATGGCCAGAACCAAGAAGACCGACGAGGCCAGGGCGTTTGCGCTGGCCGCGGCCAATAATGCGGTTGACCGGCACTGCACCGACGTGGTCATCGTGGACCTGCGGGGCAAGAGCCCGGCGACCGATTACTTTGTGATCGCCACGACCACCAGCCCGCGCCAGGCCCGCACCGTGGCCGATGAGATTCACGACCTGGCCCGCATCCATGACCACGAGCGGTTCGGCGTGGCCGGCTATGACCAGGCCCGCTGGATCCTGATCGACTACGTGGACGTGGTGATTCACCTGTTCGACAAGGACTATCGCGAGTACTACGACCTGGAGATGCTCTGGGGCGACGCCGACCGGCTGAAAGTCGGTCACCAGTGAATAGGATGCGATCAAGATGCCGGAAATCAGCAGATTTTACGGGATTATCATCGCCATGTTCTACAGCGATCACAACCCTCCGCATTTCCATGCGCGTTATGGACGACACAGCGTCGTCGTCGACATCAGCACGTTAAAGATACTTGAGGGAGCTATCCCGCCCCGGGCCTTGGGGCTCGTCATCGAATGGGCGGCTCAGCATCGTCAGGAGCTGCTGGACGACTGGCGGCTGGCCCGGGACAATCAACCGCTTCGGCGAATCGAGCCCTTGCAGTGAGGTGCGCGCCATGCACGACGTGGTAAAAGCTGAATACGTCGGGGAGTACAAGATCAACCTCATCTTTGACGACGGTCGCAGCGGCGTGGTCGATTTCGCCGCGTTCATTGACCAGGGAGGTGTCTTCGAGCGGCTGCGGCGGATTGACCGATTCAAGGATTTCAGAATCGATGAGGAGCTAGGGGTGCTCACGTGGGACGATCAGGTCGATATCGCCCCCGAAGTCCTGTACAGTAAGGCGACGAACAGCCCGCTCCCGGGATGGATGGAACATTGAAGCCGATCATCGCGATGCTTGAAGAGCGTCTGAGGGGCGCCCTCGAAATCGCCACGGGACGCAAGGACTGCCAACCCTTGGTGCGCCTGGCGGGTGACGCGCGATTTGGCGACTACCAGGCCAACGGGGTGATGCCCCTGGCCAAGGAGCTGGGCCGGCCGCCGCGGGACCTGGCCCAGCGAGTGGTTGAGGCCCTGCGAGTCGAGGACCTGTGTGAGCCGCCCGAGGTGGCCGGGCCGGGATTTATCAACCTGCGGCTCAGGCCCGAGTTTCTGGCCCGAAGGCTGCTGGACGTGGCCGCCGATCCCGACCGGCTCGGCGTCGACCCGACCGAGCGCCCGCAGAACGTCGTCGTGGACTTCTCCAGCCCCAACATCGCCAAGGAAATGCACGTCGGACACCTGCGCAGCACGATCATCGGCGATGCGATCTGCCGCGTCCTCGACTTCCAGGGCCATCACGTCATCCGCCAGAACCACATCGGCGACTGGGGCACCCAGTTCGGGCGAGTAATCCTCGGCCTTTGGCATGTATGCATGGCCGAGAAACACGCGGCGGATGAGAGCGGAGGTTTATATTTCGAGAGAGAACTGCCAGCCCTCCGGGAGTGTGCGCATGACACGTCACGGCTGGAGGCGCTATGCAAAGCGATACGAGAACGGCACGAAAAGGACTGGCGGACGGATTCGAAGGTCGAAGAAGGCGATGGAGAAATCGTGTTCAAGCCTTTTCTGGAATCCCTTTCTGCCCGCCCCGATGAAACGCTTTGGCCGTCGATCCAGTTGGGCTATCAGTATGTCACGACCCTAGAGGACTTGGTCACTGGCATGGGGTTGACAGTCCCCACGCGACAAGCCGGCGTGATCCCCTATGAGGACATTGGGAGACACGCCACCGCGATGCTGCAGAACCATGAGAACTCAAAGAATCAACAGGAGTACTCTGCGTGGGAGCGGGTTAGAAGGCTCACGATGCACTGCTGCTATCAAGTCTATGACCGCCTGGGAGTGACGCTTCGGCCGGAGGATGAACGGGGCGAGAGTGCCTACCAACCGATGCTGCCGCAGGTGGTCGAGGACCTCAAGGCCGCCGGCTTGGCGGTGGAGTCGGAGGGGGCGATCTGCGTGTTTCCCGAAGGCTTCAAGAACAAGCAGGGTGACCCGTTGCCGTTTATCATCCGGAAGTCGGACGGGGCCTACCTATACGCCACGACGGACCTGGCGGCGATCCGCTACCGCGTCGATGAACTGCACGCGGACCGGATCATCTACGTGACAGACTTTCGCCAGGCCCAGCACTTCGCGATGCTCTTCGCGACGGCACGGATGGCCGGCTGGGCGCCCGCGGGCGTGGAACTCCAGCACATCACGTTCGGCACCATGCTCGGCGAGAACGGCAGGCCCTTCAAGACGCGGTCGGGCGGAACGGTCAAGCTGGCCGAGTTGCTCGACGAGGCCGTCGAGCGGGCCATGGCCATCGTGCAGGAGAAGAACCCCGACCTGCCCGACGATGGGAAACGCCATATCGCCGAGGCCGTGGGCGTCGGCGCCGTCAAATACGCCGACTATTCCACGAACCGCGAGAGCGACTACGTGTTCAGTTTCGACCGGATGCTGGCCATGGAGGGCAATACCGCGCCCTACATGCAGTACGCCTATGCCCGCATCAAGAGCATCGAGCGCAAGGCCGCCGGGCGGGACGTGGACATCCAGAGCGAGCTGGCCGGCCTGGATGCCGTCACGCTCACCGACCCGGCCGAGGTGGACCTGGCCAAGCACCTGATCCGCTACGGGGAGGCCGTCGCCGCAACGGCCAAGGAATGGCGGCTGAACCTGCTCACCCAGTACCTCTACGACCTGGCGCAGAAGTTCAGCGCCTTCTACACGAACTGCCCCGTGCTGGGCGCGGCGGCTGGGCAGCGCGGGGGACGGCTGCTGCTGTGCGACCTGACCGCCCGGACGATCCGCCACGGCCTGAAGGACCTGCTCGGCATCGCCGTCGTCGAGCAGATGTAAGGAGAGACGCCGAGATGAAAACCACCTTCGAAACCCTGTCCATCCGGACGCGCCGGCGCTGCGAGATGATCGACATCACCGACCAGGTCCGCCGGGTCGTCGCCGCGGGCGGGCTTGCCGACGGCATCGTGACCGTCTACTGCCCGCATACCACCGCCGCCGTCACCATCAACGAGAACGCCGACCCGGACGTCGTGCACGATATGCTGCTGACCCTGGAGGCCCTCGTCCCGGAACACCGCGCCGGCTACCGGCACGCCGAGGGCAACAGCGACGCCCACGTCAAAAGCTCCCTCCTGGGCCCCTCCCAGCAGGTCCTTGTTCGTGAGGGGCGTTTGCAGCTCGGAACCTGGCAGGCCGTGTATTTCTGCGAGTTCGACGGCCCCCGGACGCGGCGGGTCTGCGTACAGATGATCGGGGAATGATATCCCCATGAAGCAACCCCCCTCAAAAGCGCAAAAAAGTGGCGAGGAGGTGGGTCCGTCTGGGGGGGAAAACGGAGTCCCACGCGTAGCCTCGCCGAGGTCTATTAGTCTGTCGTATGGACGACCTCCTATCCTCTGTGCACTATATCGGTCGCACCGGGCGCTGTCAACCAGAAATTTTCAAAAAAACCGCCCCCTTTTCGGGGCCTTCCGGAGCCCGCCCTGGCGACTCGGATCGCCAAAAATCGGCGTTTGGCTCGTTTCGCAGGGGCATTTTCGTACAACCTTGACCGAATGCCCTTGACGGACAGCGCCTGCGGCCGGTATCATACCGCCTTGCCCAGGATGTTCGGCTGATGGAGACGATCAGGGATGGCACGTACAAACCGTGTGGACGTCCGCGAGCGAATCAAGACCAACGCCCGCAGCGTCTACGAGAGAATCCTCAAGAGTCAAAAGCCCTCGATGGCCTCGCCCGTACGGTCGCTGGCCAACGTCCGATATACGGCCAAGAAGGGCCATTTCGAGATGTTGGGCAAGACCAAGGTCCGCACGCTGACCGTCGGTACGGTCAAGACCTTCGCCCAGACGCTCAAGATGATGGCCCTGTCCAAGGAGCTGATCGACACCGATGACATGGCCACCAAACGAGAGGCCTACTACATCTCCAAGAACTGGGGCAAGGCCGGGTTCGCCGAGCAGTCCGAGAGCGACACGATCATGGACGACGTCGAGGCCATGTTCGGCGTCAACCGCGAACAGCTCAAGTTCATCCCCGAAGAGAAAGGCGGCGACGTCGCCGGGCAGTTGATCGTGATCGACCGCGACGCATCGGGAAACCGCCTGCGGATCGACTGCACCAGGTTCGGGTCGGGGGCGTACTCGATCCCCATCGACGTGGAGCACCTGGAGTTTCAGAGCAAGGCGAAGTTCATCCTGGCCATCGAGACGGCCGGCATGTTCCAGCGGCTGGTGAAGTACGACTACTGGCGCACGACCGACTGCATCCTGATCAGCATGGGCGGCGTGCCGACGCGGGCGTGCCGGCGGTTTATCCGGCGGCTCGGCGATCGGCTGCGCATTCCCGTGTACGCGTTCGTCGACGGCGACCCCTACGGCTACTTCAATATCTATCGCACGCTCAAGGCCGGGTCGGGCAACGCGGCCCATCTGAACGCGTTCTTTTGCGTGCCCCAGGCCTCGTTTCTCGGGGTCACGCCGCAGGATATCAAGGATTACGACCTCCCGACGCACCCGCTCAAGGAGGTGGACATTAAGCGGGCCAAGGACGCCCTCAAGAACGACCCGTTTGTCCGGCACCATAAGGCGTGGCAGGAGGCCATCAACCAGATGCTGAAGATGGCCGTCCGCGTCGAGCAACAGGCCTTCGCCAAGCACGGGTTGGATTCGTGGTGAACGAGTACCTTCCGGCCAAGTTGGCCCGGCCGGACAGGTTTCTGCCCTGAGCGGACGTTTGGGGATTGCCGGACCGGCAGGTCGGCGGTAAGCTGTGGCATAAAGCGCGGAGGTGTCGTCGTGGCGCTATCAATCAGCAAGGTATGGGCGGATTCACGACGCGATCCCATGAGCAAGATCGCTGACAGACTCGCACGAATTCGGGACAACATCGCGGCGGCCTGCGAGCGGGCCCGACGCGACCCCGCGAAGATCACCACGGTGATCGTCACCAAGACCGCCCCTCTTGAGAGCATCTTCGAGGTGATCCGTCAGGGGTGTCTGGACCTGGGTGAGAACCGCGTGCAGAACCTCAAACACGTGGCCGAGCAGGTCGAGCGGTTTCTGGCCGAATCGGATCCGGGCAAGGGACGCCGCGGACCGGTGCGCTGGCACATGATCGGCCACCTGCAGCGGAACAAGGTCAAGTCCGTGCTCAGGCTGTCCAGCATCATTCACTCCGTAGACACCCTGCGCCTGGCTGAGGAGATCAACACCTGTGCCGGCAAGCAGGACCTGTGTCCGCACGTGCTGCTGCAAGTCAATTGCTCCGGCGAGCCGCAGAAATACGGAGTGCCCGTCGGGGCGGCCGTTCCCTTGGCCGAGCAGATCGCCACCATGCCGAATCTCAGGCTGGTGGGCCTGATGACGATGGCCCCCCTGACGCGGAACAAGGACGTGGTGCGAGCCTGCTTCGCCCGGGCGCGGGAGCTGTTCGAGGAGATTCGCAAGGAAGCCTTCGTGACCAACAAGTTTGTCGACCTGTCGATGGGAATGAGCCAGGATTACGAGATCGCCGTGGAGGAAGGGGCCACGATTCTGCGGATCGGCTCGGCGGTATTCGCCTGAACCGCCGCGGGGACCCGGGGCAAAACTCCGCAAAAAATGCTGGAAACAACCCCTCAGGGCACTACAATCCCGCCGTATGAAGTTCATTCTCATCGACAAGGTGATTGCCCTGGACAGGGGCGCTCGGCTCCGGGCCGTCAAGAGCGTGTCCCTGGCCGAGGAATATCTGGCGGACCATTTTCCGGCGTTCCCCGTGCTGCCGGGTGTGCTGCTGTTGCAGGGTCTGATTGAGTCGGCATCGTGGCTGGTGCGGGATTGTCAGGATTTCGCCCACAGCATGGTCTTGCTGAACCGAGCGAGAAACGTTAAATACAAGAGTTTCGCCGCACCGGGCACGCAGATTGAGTACCGTGTGGAGGCCCTGGACATCGAGGACGCAGCGAGCCGTTTCAAGGCGGCTGGATACTGTCACGACGAGGCGGTGGTCGAGGCCCGGATTGAGTTGCGGCATTTCAATCTGGCCGATCGCGATCCCAAGTGGGTGGCGGTGGACCAACAGGTGATCCACGCGTTGCGAGATCGCTGGAAGCTGTTGTACGTACCGGGCCGGGCCGAGCCGGTTCAGCCGGCACGGACGGCGGATGAACGGGAATAACGGAATCGAACAAAACACAAGGTTCGGCGGCCTGCGGGCGCGTCGGGACCCTATGATGAGCGGAGGCACAGTCGATGGCGATGAGTCGTGACGAGGTGTTCGAAGAAGTCAAGGCGGTTCTCGTGGACGCCTTGGGCCTGGATGAGGATGAGGTGACCGAAGAAGCCACGCTCATGGGCGACCTGGGCGCCGAGAGCATCGATTTTCTGGATATCGTATTCCGGCTCGAGAAAGCGTTCGGAATCAAGGTGCCCCGCGAAGAGTTGTTCCCGGCCGAAAACCTGCTGAACAATCCGGACTACGTCAGCAACGGCAAGTTGACCGCCAAGGGACTGCAAGAGTTCAAGGCCCGCATGCCGCACACCGACTTCTCCGAATTCGAGGCCGACCCGGATGTGAACCGCCTCTCGGACCTGTTCACTGTTCGGTCCGTGGTCAATTTCGTGGAGAGCAAGCTCAATAGTGCGGCCTAGCCGTCGGTCCCTTGAACGGGCCGGCGCCGCGTCGACATCCCAGGGGGGATCGTCTCGCCGATCATGCGTTGGATATGGATCGACAAGTTTCTCGAGTTTGAAAGCGGCCGTCGTGCCGTGGCGCTCAAGAACGTCACGCTCGCGGAGGAGCACCTGCACGACCACTTTCCGGGGTTTCCGGTGATGCCCGAATGCCTCATGATCGAGGCGATGGCGCAGACCGCGGGCATCCTGGTCGGCGAGGCCCGTCACTTCGAGGAGAAGGTCATCCTGGCCAAGATCAAGCAGGCCGTCTTCCATGATTTCGTCCGACCCGGGGATACGATCACCCTGCACGCGGAGATTGAATCCATCGCCCCCGAAGCCGCAGGCACCACCGGCCGGATTCTGCGCGGCGACGACCTGATCGCTCAGATCGACCTGATGTTCAGTCACATCGACAGGAACCTTGCCGGTAAGGTCTTTCCGGAAGAGAACTTCGTCTTCACGGATATGTTCCGCTCGCTGCTGGCCGGTTTTGTGCCGTCCGCGGGGCAGGAGTCGACCCCATGACGGCTCGGCGTGTTGTCGTAACCGGGTTGGGGGCCGTCACGCCGATGGGGTTGAGTGTCGCCGAAACATGGCAGGGGCTCACCGAGGGGCGATGCGGTATTGCGCGGATTCAGGCGTTTGACCCGGTCGGGCTGAGCTGCCAATTGGCCGGCGAGGTCGGCCCCTACAAGCTTCGCGAGGTCCTGCCCAGATCATACCGCAAGGCCGTCAAGCTGATGAGCCGCGACATCGAGTTGTCCATCCTTGCCGCCGACGAGGCCCTGCGCGACGCAGGCATCGGCACGCAAACCACCGCCCCGGACGCCATCACGCTTCAGCCCGAACGGACGGCGATCCATATCGGGGCGGGGCTGATCAGTTGCGACCTGGTGGAGCTGGCCCCGTGCGTGGCGATGAGCGTCACGGATGGCGTGTTTGACCTCAAGAAGTGGGGCCGCGTGGGGATGGAGAATCTGACCCCCGTGTGGCTGCTCAAATACCTGCCGAACATGCTGGCCTGTCACGTGGGGATCATCCACGATATTCGCGGGCCGAGCAATTCGATCACCTGCGGCGAGGTGAGCGGGCACCTGGCCGTCGCGGAGGCGGCCGACGTGATCGCCCGTGGTGACGCGGACGTGGCCCTGGCCGGCGGCTGCGAGGCCAAGGTCAACCCCATCGTCATGATACGGCAGTGCCTGCTGGGCCGGGCCTCCGCCGCGGCGAATGATGATCCCGACGGGGCGTGCAGGCCGTTCGCGGCCGACGCCACCGGCTCGGTATTCGGCGAGGCCGCCGCCCTGCTGGTGTTGGAAGAGGCGTCCACCGCCCGCCAGCGCGGGGCAATGGTTTATGCCGAGGTCGCCGGGACGGGGTCGAGCACGAACCTGAACACCGCCTACGAACATCTGGAACCCGACGGCAAGGGTGTCGAGATCGCTATCGAAAAGGCCCTGTCCGAAGCGGGCATCGAACCTAATGCGCTGGACCTGGTGATCCCCCAAGGGACGGGCATCCCGCAGGATGACGCGGCCGAGGCCGCGGCGATCGCACGAGTCCTCGGTGACGCCGTGGAGTCGGTGCCGGTCTGGCCCATCAAGGGCATGACCAGTCACACCGGGGCCGCCGCCGGGGCGCTGGATATTCTGACCGCGGCGCTGGCCATGCGGCATGGCTTGATCGGGCCGGCGAAGAATTGTACAAACAAAGCGTCGAGCTGCCGGTTGAACCTCCGGACGGAACCTCAGACGCGGCACATCCGCTACGCCCTGTGCTGCGGCTACACCTTCGGGGGCCAAACGGCGGCGGTGGTGCTGAAGAACGCCCAAGGCGAGGCAGAATGAGCGAACGTGTAGTCATTGCGGGCATGGGCATCGTTTGCCCGGTCGGCCACGACGTCGAAACGATGTGGCAGAAGCTGCTGGCCGGCCGCAGCGGGATGGGTTCCACGACGCTGTTCGACGCGAGCACGTTTCCCGCCACGTTCGGCGCGGAGGTCAAGGACTACGACGTGGCCAAGGATGTGAAGCATCCGGAGCGACACCGTTTTGCCAACCGCGGATCGCAGTTTGTTCTGGGCGCGGCGGCCGAGGCCTGTCGCCAAGCGGGCATCGACGTGGAGACCGACCGCCCCGCTGACGGGATCGACCGCCGACGGATGGGCATCTATCTGGGAGCGGGTGAGGGCTCGGTGGACAATGACGCCTTCTTCGCCGCCATCGTCAGCGGCTGGGACAGTGAGTCGAATGCCATGGACTGGGCCAAGTGGGCCGAGGTGGCCAGGGCCCGGATGCACCCCTATCGGGAACTGGAGCAGGAGCCGAACCTGCCGGCCGGCCACGTGGCGATCCTCACCGGCGCCCGGGGCGAAAACCGCAATTGTCTGACCGCCTGTGCGGCCAGCACCCAGGCGGTGGGCGAGGCGGCCATGCTTATCCGCCGCGGTCGGGCGGACGTGATGATCGCCGGGGGCGCCCACTCCATGATTCATCCGCTGGGCGTGACGGGGTTCTGCCGGCTGACAGCGTTGTCCACCCGCAATGACAGCCCCACGACTGCTTCGCGGCCGTTTTCGGCGTCCCGCGATGGTTTCATCCTGGGCGAGGGAGCGGCTATCGTGATCCTGGAATCGCTTGCCTCGGCGCAGAAACGCGGCGCGCCGATCCTGGCCGAGATTGTGGGCTTCGGGTCGAGCAACGATGCCTTTCGCGTCACGGACATGCACGAGGAGGCCCGCGGAGCCGTCCAGGCCATCCAGGGGGCGCTGCGGGACGCGGGCTTGCAGCCCGACCAGATCGACTACATCAGCGCCCACGGCACGAGCACCATTGAGAACGACTCGGTCGAGACGCTGGCGATCAAACGCGCCTTCGGGGAACACGCCTATCGCGTGCCGATCAGCTCTCCCAAGAGCGTCTTCGGACACCTGATCGGCGCGACCGGCTGCGCCGAGCTGATCACCTGCGTGCTGGCGATCCGGGACGGTGTCCTGCCGCCGACGATGAACCTGCACGACCCGGACCCGACGCTCGACCTGGACTACGTGCCGAACGCCCCCCGACAGGCCGACGTGCGGGTGGTCCTGAGCGAGTCGTTCGGTTTCGGCGGGCAGAACAACGTCCTGATCCTTCGGCGATGGGAATCCAACTGACCGGCCTCGAGCGGTCATGGCGGTGAAACGATGATTGATATCAAAGCCATTCGAGAGGACCCCGAACGGTACCGCCGAGCGGCACAGGCCAAGCGGATCGAGGCCGATATCGACCGGCTTCTCGAACTGGACGATCACTTGCGTGACGCCGCGAAGGTGCTCCAGGACATCGCCACCGAGAAAAACCGCCTAGGCAAGGAGATCCCCCGCCTCCAGGGTGAGGCCCGGCAGGTCCTGCTCGACAAACTGGCCGAACTCAAGAGCGTCGAGAGTCGACTGAATGAGACGGTCAGGGAATTGCAGCCGCAGTTCGACGCCCTGATGCTCCAGGTGCCCCAGCCGCCCGCCGACGACGTGCCGGAGGGCAAGGACGACACCGAGAACGTGGAGCTGCGCCGATGGGGCACGATCCGCACGTTCGACTTCGAGCCGAAAGACCACGTGCAACTGGGCGCCGAGTTGGGGCTGATCGACGTCGAACGCGGCGTCAAGCTGGCCGGCACGCGGAACTACTTCCTCACGGGGGATGGGGCCCTGCTGCACTGGGCCGTGCTGCGCTTCGCCTTTGACTTCATGGTCAGCCGCGGATATCGCCCCATGACCGTGCCCCTGTTGATGCGGGATGAGGCCATGCAGGGCACCGGCTACTACCCCGGCGCCGAGGAGCAGACCTACCGCATGGAGCGGGACGGGTTGAATCTGGCCGGCACCGCGGAGGTGCCGCTGACGGCCTATCGCTCGGCCGAGATCCTCACCGAGGAGGAACTGCCCATCAAGATGGTGGCCCTGAGTACGTGTTTTCGTCGCGAGGCCGGGGCCGCCGGCAAGGACACCTACGGCCTGTATCGCATCCACCAGTTCGAAAAAGTGGAGCAGGTCGTCATCGGCGAGAACGACGAGGGCCAAAGCATCGCCTACCACGATGAGATCCTTGCCAACGCCGAGGCGGTGGTGCGGGCCCTGGAACTGCCCTACCGCGTGGTGAACGTCTGCACGGGCGACCTGGGCCGCGGCCAGGTGAAGAAGTTCGACATCGAGACGTGGATGCCCTCGCGAAGCAGCTACGGCGAAACGCACTCGGCCAGCCGGTTCTATGAGTTTCAGGCCCGGCGCATGAACCTGCGCTACAAGCGCGCCCGTGACCGAAAGAACGTGTTCTGCCACACGCTCAACAACACCGTCATCGCCTCGCCGCGGGTGCTCATTCCGATTCTCGAGCTCTATCAGAACGCCGACGGCTCCGTGACGATCCCCACGGTCCTGCGGCCGTACATGGGCGGTCGCGAACGCATCGAGCGGCGTTAGCCACTTCTTGCCGCTGTCTGTCTTTCCTTCGATAAAAACGACCTACCTGATTGTTTTCAGGTCGACGCCGATGTATCCTATCCGAGCCTATCTGGACCACGTTGGTTTGGAGGATGTGTCGGGTTGGATGCAATCCATCGAGAGTTGCAACGGCTGGATCGGGAGCTCTCGCACCGAGCTGGGCTGGCCGGGTGGATGCTGGAGGAGGCCCCCCTGCTGCCCGCCGCGATCGGGCTTATGGCGGGCTTGGCCACGGCGCACCTGGCGCCATGGCCGTTCTGGTCGTGGATCGTCTTGCTGCCGACGATCGGTCTCGCCGTCGCCGTGCTTGGCCGTCGCCGTGCCCCTTGGGGACCGGCAGCGATGCTTATCCTGGTGGCGGTGGCGTTTGCGGCCGTGGGAGTGCTGCGGCTGGCGGCGTTCGAGCGGCCCGGACGGTACGACCTGACGCCGAGTATCGGAGCCGAGCCGATTCTGGCCACACTTCGCGGTGTTGTCCTGACCGATGTCCATCAGGCCGACCGCGATGATTGGCTGTTCGGCCGCTATTCGTGGTCGGGCGGCGGCGGCAGCTTCTACTTGCGGGTGACCCGCGCGCGGACGCCGCGGGGCTTCCAGCCGGCCCACGGGACCGTGCGCGTTCAGACCGACGCCTCCGCCGAAACCCTCGACCTGGAGCCGGGCGACCGTGTACAAATCTACTGCCGCTTGGCCGGCTTTCAGCAACCACTCAACCCCGGCACGTTTGACATGGCCGCCCTGATGCGCCGTCGCGGGGTCTGCGGCGCGGCGACGGTGCCCGCTGCCGATGGGATCATCCTGCTCGAAAAGGCCCCGCGCACGTCCCTTTCGTACTGGCAGACGCGTCTCCGCCGGATCGTGCGACAGGCCCTGTTGGACGACCGACTCGGCGACGACCAGTCCCGGGCCATCGTCGAGGCCCTGCTGCTGGGCCGCCGGGCCGGCTCACCGGAGGTGTTCGAGGCGTTTCGCCGCACGGGCCTGGCGCACTTCCTGTGCCTGTCGGGCCTGCACTTCGGAATCCTGGCGGGCTTCGTGTGGCGGCTGGCACGTACAGCGGGTCTGGGCAAGCCGGGTCGCGCGGCCGTGTGTCTGGCCGTCACCGTGGTCTACATGATGATCGTCCCGCCCCGTGCGGCCACGCTACGGGCGGCGGTATTGTGCTGGTTCTTCTGCATCGCGGCCCTGGTCGGGCGTCGCGGACGGCCATTGAACACGCTGGCGCTGACGGCGATCATCATGCTGCTCATCCGCCCGATGGAGTTGTTCGCCGCCGACTGGCAGCTCTCTTACGGCACGGTCGCCGGGATTCTACTCTTCTATGGACCCCTCCGCGACCGGCTTGGGTACGCCCTGCCGGGTCACCGCCTGACCGCAGGGCGGGCGGCGCGGCTGGGCCCCTGGCTCGATGCCGGTATCGCATGGGCCAGGGACCTGCTCGGCGTGGGGCTGGCCGCATGGCTGGGCGGCACGGGCATTTTGCTGTACCACTTCGGCACGATCACGCCCCTGTCGGCGTTCCTGACGGTGCTGGTCTATCCGCTGGTGCTCGGCATTCTCACGTTTGGGTTCATTCAGTTGCCCCTGGCCGTACTGTTCCCCACCCTGGCGACGCTGGCGGCGGCCGCGGCGACGGCCTTGGGCGGTGTGATGGTCAGCCTGGTTCAGGCCATCCAACATCTGCCCGCCGTCCAGATCACTGTCGGGCACGTACCGGTGTGGGTGATCGGTCTGTATTACGCCATGCTCCTAAGCTGGCGACTGCTCCCCAGGGAAGGGCCCCTCCGACGACCGCTGGTCCGCGCGGCCGCGGCCATCGGATTGCTGGCACCGATCCTGGCGTTCAGTCATGATCGGCGGCCGCCAGGCGTGGAGCTGACGGTGCTTTCGGTCGGCCACGGTCAGGCCATTCATATCGCCTTGCCGGACGGCCGCGATTGGCTGTTTGACGCCGGCTCCATGAATCTGCGCGATCCCGGTCGCCGCGTCATCGTGCCGTATCTGCGGTACCGGGGCGTCGATGAACTGGATGCCATTATCATCAGTCACGACGATGTGGATCATCTGAACGCGATCGCCGAGGTGGCCGCCGATGTTCGCACGCGGAGGGTCCTGAGCACCGAAGCGGTCCTGGTCCGGACGGCGGAGTATTCCTCGGCGGGTCTGCTGGGACGGCACCTGCAACAGCGCGGCGTACCGATCAAAAGCATGGACATGGAGCCCATCGGCATCGGACCCGTGCGGATCGAGCGCCTCTGGCCCGATGACGCCACCTGCCGGGATCCCACCGTCAGCGACAACGACAAGAGCCTGGTCATGCGGATCGGCTGCGGCGGCCGCACCGTATTAATCTGCAGCGATATCGAGGCCTTCGGCCAGGCCGAACTCCTGCAACAGCCGGACCGGCTCAAAGCCGATATGCTCATCATGCCGCACCACGGTTCACGAACACACTTGAACGAGCAGTTCATTCGCGCCGTGGACCCGTGGGCGATCGTCGTCAGTTGCAGCCGGACCCGCCAGGCGTCCGCCTATCAGCCCTCGGCCGGGGTGCATGGTTTCTACACGCCCACCGACGGCGCGGTCACGATTCGCATCGAGCCGGACGGCCGGGCCACCGTTCGCGGCCATTGCTCGGCTCGCGAGATTCGAATGGACCCCGATTGACCGCATGAGCCGCTGCGCAAAAAGAACGACCC
>DSDH01000564.1 GCA_011055475.1 Phycisphaerales bacterium
AGGTCGTAGGCGGCCATGGGGGTGTCGGCAGGATAGGCCCCGCCTCGGGCATAAACGACCATCGCGGGTTTGCCCGTCACCAGCCCGCTGTATCCGGCGTCCGGGTCGAACGTGAAGGTATAACCAGGTTGGATGAGCACATCGAAGTAGTGCTTGAGCCGGTAGGGGAGTCCGAAGTTCCACATGGGAACGGCAAAAACGTAGGCGTCGGCCCGGCGGAACGCTTCAATGACGGCCTCCACCTCGGCCCAGGCCGCCTTGTGCTCAGGGCGGACGTCCTGGCCATGCAGAATCGCGTATTTGGCCTCCAGGGCTGCCCCGTCGAAGACGGGCAGGTCGGCCTCAAACAGGTTCAGGCGGATGACCTCCAGGCCCTTTTGCCGATCCCGGCAGGCCTGCACGAACCTGTCGGCGACTGTGATCGAACGTGACCGATCCCGGCGGGGGGAAGCTTGAATATACAACAGACTCTTCATAATCTGTCCTCCATCTGCGGGCCTTGCCCGTGCATGTTCTTTTCCTTGCTTCCGGACCGCTGGGGCCCGACAATGCCGTCGTCCGCTCGGCGTTCTCCCTGCCCTGCCCAGAGGGCCTGTACAGGGCATACGCCCCGCACGGCCGCGCGGTTCCGGAGTAGGAGGCGTCTTTTTCGCCCGCCCTGAAAAAACGCCGGCTGACGGAACCACTTCGGCAAGTCGGCGTAAAGCAAAGAGTTGCGCGGTCCCGTGTCGTGGCCAATCAGGGAGAATGGGCGTGCTGCAAGTGCGAAAACCAAACGGTCGGATGCCTCCACAGATAGTCGCGCCGTCGGTGTCGTGGCTGACGCGATGGCGGTTGCGTTTTGCCGCGCTGCGGCTGCGGCGAGGCGCGTTGCGGGAGGACGTGTATCGACTGGCACGCTGGCTGCGCTACGAGGTTGTGGCCGAGGCCGATGCCGAGGCCTCGGAGAGCACGACGGTAGACGTGGTGCTGACGGAGGCAGGCCAGGTGGCCGGACTGACCCGGAGCGGCACGGTGCTGGAGGCGGGCGAGGCGGGGGCGTGCGCGGGCGTGTGGCGTTTTTTGGCTTCACTGGGTGTGCGTCGGTGTCACCTGGATGCGCGGCTGGATCGCGACCAGTTGATGGAGACCGTGGTCTTCCTGTGGGCGTTGCGGGCGGCCGTGGCGGCCCGACGGATGTCCGGGCCGGGCCGGTCGGCTCTGGCGGCGCTTTATACGGAGCCGGGGGTGCATATCGCCTGCACCGAGGTGTCGCTACGCGGGGCGGAGCTGAGGGTGCGATCGAGCTATTGCACGACGCAGTTCGATCATATCGTGGACTGGTTCGAGCGTGGGCCTCGGACGCTGCGCGATCATCGCACGTACTTTCGGGCGGCGGGGCTGTATGCCGGTATGGCGGTGATGCTGGTGACCGGGCCGAGCCTGTTCTACGCATCGATTCACGCGTTGTGGTACGAGGCGATTCTGCTGGGTCTGGCGTCGGTGGTGTTGTTCGGCCTGGTGTACGTCGCGATGATGGTGATCGGCCGTGTGGAATACGACAACGAAGAGAAGACCGAACAACTGGCCCGGGCGCTTCAAGACCTGCATCGCTATACGGATCGGATCGGCACGGACCTGGATCGGGCCCGGCAGGTGCAGGAGAAGTTCCTGCCGCGGCCGGAGCGGATGCCCCACCAGCAACACATCCGGTGGGCGTCTCGGTTCGAGCCGGCCGAGCGGGTCGGCGGCGATTACTTTGACGTGGCCGCCGTCGACGAGGACCGCGTGGTGATCCTTTTCAGCGACGTGTGCGGGCATGGGATGAGCGCGGCGTTTCTGACGGCCGTGCTCAAGAGCACGTTCCTGGGCTGGCTGGACCACCACACCGGCCTGGACACCCTGGCCAACGAGTTGAACAGCCATTTGGTGCGGCTGGCTCCGTCCGGCAGCTTCGCGGCGGTCTTCCTTGCGCTGTATGATACCCGCTGCGGCCGCCTGGAGTACGCCAACTGCGGTCATCAACCGGAGCCGTGGCTGTGCCCGGCCGAGGCCAAGGAAACGGTGCGTCCGCTGTCCAACGCGCGGAACCTGCTGTTGGGCATCGAGCCGCGCCTGGCGCTGCAGATCCGAAGCCTATATCTGAAGCCGGGGGATACGTTGCTGTTCGTCTCCGATGGTGTCGTCGAAAGCGCGGGCGAGGATGATCCCTACCGAACCGGTGAGTTGACCGCGTTTCTCGGCCAGCGCCGCGCGGCGGAGGTGGGGCGGCTGGTGGATGAGATTCGAGCTTGGGCCGACGGCCCCCGCGCGGCGCCCGCACGGCTCGATGACCGGGCGATTCTCGGCCTTCAGGTCCGGGCCTTGGCCTGTGAGCGGCCGACCGTTGACCAGATGGCCGCCGACGCCTATGTTATCTAAGCTTGGCTTTCCGAAGGAGACCGTGGCAAGTGAACTATATTTCGATAGGATAGGGCTTATGGAGCCCCCCTCGTGCCAGTTTCAGCCACTCTTCACGGGGGAACACAGTGGGTGAAGCACGCAAGGACGCGCTGGGGCTGATCGAGAAATTATGCTACTCCCCGGAAATCGGACCAGGGTATAAGGTGGTGGTTGTGGTATAATTCTGTCGGATATAGGGCTCAGGAAAGGACGCAGGATTATGTCACAACGTCGCAGGTTTGACGCGGCCTACAAGGCCAGGGTGGCGGTGGAGGCCATCAGGGGCGAAAAGACCCTCAACGAGATCGCCAGCCAGTACGAGGTACACCCCAGCCAGGTCAGCCAGTGGAAAAAGCAGGCCCTCGAGCACTTGCCGGAGATCATGGCCGATGGGCGGACCACGGCGGTCCGGGACAGCCGGCCCCTGGACGTGGACCCGTTGCACCGCAAGATCGGCCAGCAGGCCGTCGAGATCGACTTCTTGAAAAAAAAGTTGCGTCAATTGGGATTGCTCAACGAATCACGATGATCGAAACGGGCCATGGACAACTGAGCCTTCGCAGGCAGAGCGCCCTGCTGGGGGTCAACCGCAGCCGGCTGTACTACAGGCGCCGGGGGGTGTCGGCAGACACCCTGATGCTGATGGACTGGATCGACCGGGAGTTTACGGAGTACCCCTTTACGGGTGTGGCCCGGATGGTCGAGCGGATCCGGATGGAGCACGGCGTCGCCGTGAATCACAAGCGTATCCGCCGGCTGATGCGGACAATGGGGCGGATGGCGATCTATCCGAAGCCGCGGACTACGCTGCCGATGACGGAACACCTCAAATACCCCTGTTTGCTGCGGGGTCTGACGCTGGAGCATCCGGACCAGGTAGGGTGTTCGGACATCACCTACATACGGCTGAAGCACGGGTTCATGTACCTGATGGCGATCCTGGACTACGTCAGCCGGTACGTTCTGAGCTGGTCGGTGTCGAACAGCCTCGATTCGCTGTTCTGTCTGGACGCGTTGGATGAGGCGTTGAGGCTATCGACGCCGGGGATCTTTCATTCGGATCAGGGCAAGCAGTACACCTGCGGCGAGTTTATCCGGGTCCTGCGGGCGCGGGGCATTCAGATCAGCCTGTCGGGGCGGGGCCGCTGCTTTGACAACATCCTGGCCGAGCGGCTTTGGCGGACGGTGAAGTACGAGGAGGTTTACTTGAGGCAGTACGCAGATGGGTACGAGCTGATGGGGCGGTTGCGGGCGTATTTTGCGTACTACAATGAAGCCCGGCCGCACCAGGCGTTGGGTCATCGCACGCCGGCCCAGGTGTATGCCTCGGGTGGCGCTGTGGGCCTGTGCCTCGGCTCTGAAGCGTACAGGGCCGTCCCTTTGCTTCGTTCGCCTTCGTCGTCGGCCCCGGGCCCTTCGGGCCCTCGGGGTGAGGCCGACGCCGAGGCGACGAAGCTGCAGGGACTTGCAGGAAGCTTCGGTGAAGGACAACCGTTCACAACCTCCACCTTATTCGGAGCCCAAAATGGTCTTGACCACGGGTAGGGGTTCACGGGGAAGAGCATGGCGAGCCGAAAGAGAACGTTGGCGTGCATTCGCGTGTGCCTGAGCCTGTTTTTCGTGGGGCTCGTGTTCGGTCTGCACACGGTGGTCTTTGTTCGGGCCGAGACGACGTGGATGGCCGACCGTTTCGGCAGGGGGACCTTCGTGGAGGAGCGTTGGCCCACCGTGGCGGCGTGGTTCGAGCATCTTCACATCGCCTTCGCCACGACCTACACGACGTATCCCGTGATGGCCTACTGTATGGATTGGCTGGGCTACGCCTGCATCGTCCTGGCGGTGTTCATGGTCGGTGCGATTAAGGACCCGGTGCGGAATATCTGGATTGTCCAGGCGTTTATGGTCGGATGCGCTATCGCCTTCGTGATGCCTCTGGTGATGGGGCCGCTGCGCGGCATCCCGTTGTTCTGGCGGCTGATCGACAGCAGCTTCGGCCTGGTGGGTTTTTTTCTGTTGCTATTGCCGTACCGGCTCATCCGCGGACTGGAGGCCTCGTCGGCAGACCCAGGGCACGGCTAGGGCCGTGGATCAGGGCACGGCGCGGGTCCCGGGCGATGTTTCGGCCTCGGCCAGCAGAATGGGTTCTTCGGGCGACGCCGCGCGGCGGCTGATGGCCGTGGTCAAGGCGGTGCAGAGCGACCGGGCGTTCAGACGCGTGCGATGCAGTCGGCAGCCGGCAATCCGCGCGTGGAACAGCCGCACGTCCTCCTGGGGCGACAGGGCAAAGCTCTCGTTGTAGAAGAGGTCCATATCCCGGCAGAAATCGACCCCTTTGGTGTGACCTGCGGTCTGGTCGGGAACGCGTCGTGGGGGCGTGGATTGGCGGGCGGTTTCCTGGCAGCCGAACAACAGCAGGCACGCCCCGAGGGTGAGCCAGGCGATCCAGTGTTTCATGTTTTCTCCCCTTGTCCTCGTACTGAAAAGGCCACACCCTCCGTCAAAAACATACCAAATACCCCGTCCCGGTCAACCTGTGTCGACGGGGGCGCTGACGGCGCCGGGATGCATCGTGCCGTGCGAATTCCCTGTAACGGCGTCGGCGAATTGACGATAAGAAGAGCAGACGGCGTCCGGTCCCGTTGAGCCGTCGGGGCCAACGGCGGTTTCAGGGGCAGGGCGATGCAAGTTATCGGCCGAAAATGTGAAAGAATCGTCCGTCGTCAAGCGTTCTTGTTTGACGGATAACGGGGCAGGGCGTAGAATCCAGTCCAACGGCTGATTTCTACGCAGTCATCCGTCTCAGGACTCGCATGCGTTCGGGTGGAGTAGCCTTGAAGCGAGCAGGTCTCATCATCGTTTTGATCCTCACGTGGGCGCCGGTTCCGAGCTTGGCCGGCGCGGAGGCTCTCCCCCCGGCAGCCCCCCCCTCGGCCGTGGCCGCGACCGAAGCGGAGGATGCCCAACTGCGGGTTCTGCGCACGGCCCTGATGCAGGGGCCCACCACGCAGAGCCGTGTGGACGCGGCGGTGGTTCTGCTGGGGCGGTCGGATCCGGCGGCCCGGTCCGTGCTGGTGTCGGCCCTTCTGGCGAAGGACAATCCCGACGCGCGCCGGGCGGTGTGCCGTGGGCTGATTCGCAGCCGGGCGGTGGTGGGGACCGTGGGTCGGCCGGACGCCTTTCTCGAACCCTTGATGGGCCTGCTCTTGTCGGAGTCGCCCGATGAGGTCCGCCTGGCCTCGGAGGCCCTGCTGGTCCTCGAGTTTGAGCAGATCGGCCCCCGGCTGATGCAGTGGGCACGCAGCCGTGAGATGGAGACGCGAGTCCGGCTGAATGTCCTGTACGCCCTGAGCCTGTGGCCGCGCAAGGAGGCCATTGCCACGCTGATCGACCTGGTGGACGATCCGGATTCCCAGGTCGCCGCCCGCGCCCGTGATGAGCTGCACGAGGCGTTCGGGATTCCCGCGGGGACCGATCCGCAGACCTTTCGGGGGATTCTCGAAAAGCTGCAGGCCAAGAGTCCGCCACAGATCATCCGCGATCTTATGGCGGCCCAGCGTGAGCGGGCGGCGGTGCAGAGTGAGCGAATGCGGCGGCTGGCCGCCGAACGCGACCTATGGCGGGGCAAGTATCTGGCCGGGCTCGACCGGGACTATGCCCGCCTCGACGAGGCCGGCAAGGCCAAGATGCTGATTGAGAGGCTTGGCAGCGAATGGTCCGCCGAGAAGCTTTGGGCCTTGGACAAGGTCAGCGCCTATCCGGGCAGTGTGCCGCAGGAGCTGCGCGTTCTGCTTCTGGCCTCGGTGGCCGACAGTGACCGCGACGTCCGTCTGGCGGCGGCCAAGGTCCTGGCCGGCAAGAGCGCCCTCGATCCGGCCCAGGTCCTGCTCAGGCAATTGGAGATGGAGACAGACCGCGAGGTCGCCACGGCGATCTTTGACGCGGTGGGGGAGGCGTGCTTTTTCGCGTTTTCGCCGGGATCCCCGATCAAGCTGGATCCGGCCATCCGCGACCGCACGCTGGAACTGGCGGGGAAGTACCTGGCGGCCGAGGACGGTCGCATGGTGGCCCAGGGGGCGGATGTACTTCGCAAGTTGGTCGGGCTCGACGGGCTCACCGATGAGGCGGTCGAGCGATATGCGCGGCTCTTGGCGAACACGTACACGACCGCCAAGGAGACGAAGGACGAGACAGTCCGCGTCGCGCTGCTCAATGCCATGGCGTCTCTGGCCGACCGCCCCAAGGTGCAGGCGGCGGCCGATACGTTGTTCCGACCCCTGTTTGAACAGGCCCTGCAGCAGGACAGCGCCAACGGTCTTCGTCAGGCCGCCGCGACGGGGTTGCTGAATCTCGACAAGACGGCGGCGATGGCGTTTTTTCGCGAGAAGGAGCTGCAGTCCGACCGCAGCGCGGCGGTCCGTCGGGTGGTGATCTCGGCGGCGGCGCAGGCCGGTGACGAGCGTGATCTGACGTGGTTGAGCGGGTTGCTGGGCGCCAACGGCGAGCCCGAGTCGGCCTGGCAGGCAATGCGGGCCATTTTGGACCGGCAAAATGCCGCAACCGTGCTGGCGTGGGCCAAGCGGCTCTCAAAGCTAGAGGCGCGTTATCGTGAATTGCTGACCCTGGCCGACGGCAAGGCCGAGGCGGCCAAGGACACGGACATGCAGACGGCCATCCGTCTGCTCCTGCTCCAGGCGCATCTGGACGCCTCGGATGTCCCGAAGGCGGCAGGGGTGTTTACGTGGCGGTTGCTGCGGCAGAACGATATCACCGCGGCCGATCCGTTCGTCCAGGCGATCGAGGAGTGGCTGGCTCGGCCCGACGTGGACGCGGCCCGAAAGACCCTGCTTCTGGATGCGCTGGCCGGCGTGAAGAAGCCCGATCAGGCCCAGTGGACGCAGTGGATGGCCAAGCTGAAGGACTGGCAGACGCGGTTCGGCTCGGCGGCGGGCGAGGGGGGGGATGCGTCGGCCGATACCGAGGGTAATGCCGCCCGTTCATCGAGACGGGCGCCGGCGATGTCGCCCTTGACGTGAGTGGTTTATTGCCCGACCGTCGCAGTCCGCCGGTTCATCGGGGATATGCCCGCTCAAGTCGAAGGCCCGCCCTTTCAGAATCTCACGTCCGTATGCTACAATGTCTTGGCAGGTTCATGCCGTGAACTTGAGGCGGCGGTAGAGGGTACCGGAAAAGACGTGTGTTCGAGGAGATCCATGCGCTCCATGAGACCAGACCGATGGGCATGCCGGGGTGCGGCGGCAATCCTGGTTCTGCTGACAAGCGGCGTTCTACGGGGGGCGGATCGGCCTCAGTGGGGTGAACCGGGCGGTCGCAATCAGGTGTCGGCGGAGGTCGGCCTGCCCGATCGATTCGATCCGGAGACGGGCCTGAACGTCAGGTGGGTGGTTCCGCTGGGGACCGAAACGTGGTCCACGCCGGTGGTCTCGCAGGGGCGTATCCTCATCGGGACGAACAACGGTGCGCCGAAGGACCCGCGGGTCAAGGGCGATCGGGGCATTCTGGTGTGCCTGCGGGAGGACGATGGCGGATTCTGCTGGCAACTGGTCGTGCCGAAGGTGACCGAGGACATCTACAAAGATTGGCCGCGCGTGGGCATGGTGTCGGCCGCCACGGTTGAGGGCGACCGTGTCTACATGGTCAGCAACCGCAACGAAGTGATGTGCCTGGATCTCAAGGGCCAAGCCGACGGCAATGATGGGCCGTATCGCGATGAAGGGCGGCACATGGTCCCGGCGGGCACTGAGCCGCTGGAGATCGCCGCTCAGGACGCCGACATCCTTTGGCTGTACGACATTCCGGCCGAACTGGGCATCTGGGCGCACGACTCGGCGCACTGTTCGGTCCTGGTGCATAAGGACCTGTTGTACGTCAACACCAGCAGCGGACTCAACGGCGAGCATAACCGCGTCCGCGTGCCCGACAAGCCCAGCCTGATCGTGTTGGACAAGCACACCGGTCGACTCGTGGCCCAGGAGAACGAGGGCATCGGCCCGCGGATCTTCCATTCGACGTGGTCCTCTCCGGCGTTGGGGACGGTCGAGGACGAACCGGTCGTGTTCTTTTGCGGGGGCGATGGCGTGTGCTACGGGTTCGACCCGCCACGTCCTTCGGATGCGCCGGTCGATCTGCACTGTCGCTGGCGGTTTGACTGTGACCCCGAGGCGCCGAAGGAGAACGTGCATCAGTACATTCGTAATCGCCAGGTGAGCCCCAGCAACATCAAAAGCATGCCGGTCTTCCATGAGGGCCGCGTATACATCACCGCCGGCGGCGACATCTGGTGGGGCAAAAAGGAGGCGAATCTTCTATGCGTGGATGCGAGCGGTCAGGGGGACGTGACGCGCCGCGGCCGGCTCTGGTCTTACGCGATGGGCGAGCATTGTTGCACGACGCCGTCGGTGTGGGAGGGACTCGTTTTCGTGGGCGATTGCGGCCGCATGGTCCACTGCGTCGACGCCGCGACCGGGCGGGCGTACTGGACCCATGAGACCGACGGTGAGATCTGGGCCTCGACGCTGGTGGCCGACGGCAAGGTGTACGTGGCCACGCGGCGAGGCGGCGTGTGGGTCTTTGCCGCCGACAGGGAGAAGCGCCTGCTGCACCACGTGCGTCTGGACAGCCCGATTGCCGGGACACCGGTGGCGGCCAACGGTGTTCTATACGTCGCCACGATGCGTAAGCTATACGCCTTTCAGAGTGGCGCCTCGGCCCCGCCCGCGCAATAACCCCCGTTCCGGCCTGGCGTCGTCACGGGCCGATAATCCGGTCGGCGCCCACGCGATCGGCGCCGCGTGTATCGGACGGGCCCGTCCGTACGCACTGCTGACCCCTCCGATTGAAGTTAACCGCGCGGCTGGAATCGACGATACCTCTTCGGGTGAATCCCCACGCAGGGAACGGGATGAAACGCCGGTAAAAAGGAGGTTCCCGCAAGAGGCCCGTTCCCGCGGTCAATGGAAACGGACGTGCAGTCTTGGAGATGCGCCGTGTCGCAGTTTGACAAGCAGAGTCATCCGATCCTGGCCGAGAGTGTGGTCCGCCTGGACCCGAGCCCGCTGGTCACCACGTCACGGCAGTGGCTCCAGGTGCGCGACATCATGACGCCGGATGTGTGCACGATCGACCCGGATCGCACCATCGTCGATGGGGCGGCGATCATGGCCGACAACACGATCTCGTGTCTGATCGTCTGTCGGGGGAACGACCTATTGGGCGTTGTGACGGAGACGGACCTGCTCAAACGGGCGGTGGCCCAGGGCGACGATTTCCGGCGGATGACGGTCGCCCAGGTGATGAGCCGCCCCCTGTACACGGTTCAGGCCGATTTGGGCGTCCTCGAGGCCGGTCGCCTCTTGGAGGACCGCAAGATTCGGCGTCTGGTTGTGCTCGATGAGCAGGGCCACCTGGCGGGCATTCTGACGCAGACCGATCTGGTTCGCGCCATGACCACGTACAACATGGGCAAGGAGATTGCCGAGATCATGACCCAGGACGTGGCGGTGGTGTCGTCCGGCGTGACGGTGCAACAGGCGGCCCGGGTCATGGCACGGCAGAACATCTCCTGCGTGATCGCCATGGAGGGTGAGACGGTCGGGGGCGTCTTCACGGAGCGCGATCTGCTCAAGCGGGTTCTGGCGGCCAACCGGGACCCCGGCCAGACCCTTCTGCGGGAGGTGATGTCGAACCGGGTGGTCAGCGTGTCGGCCAGTTGCTCGATCGTGACGGCCAGCCGCCTGATGGACCAGCGGAAGATCCGCCGGCTGGTGGTCATGGAGGACGGCGCCCTGCGCGGCCTCATCACGCAGACAGACGTGCTGCGCGCGCTGAAGGAGCGACTCCAGGCGGAGGAGGATCGCCACCGCCAACTACTGGCCGAGTCGCACAACTGTGTGTTCACCACCGATCTGGAGGGGCGCACGACGTATGTCAACCCGGCTCTGCTGCAACTGCTGGGCCTGTCGGATGCGTCGGGCCTGGTGGGGCAGGTCTTTTTGCCCGATCGGTTCTGGAAAGAGGCATCCCAGGCCCCCGATGTGCTGGCGGGCCTGAAGAACGGGGGGCCCCAGATTCGTGATCTGGCGTTGCGGTCGGCAAGGGGGAAGGACCTTTTCGTGACGCTGTTCAGCGTGCGTGCTCGTAACGTGCGAGGCGAGGTCATCGGTCGACAGGGAGTGCTCTACGATACGACCGCGGACAAGGAGCTGAGCCGGATTCGACGGATTGAGCGGGAGCTGCGCGACAGCGAGGACCTGTTGCGCGCCACGCTCGAATCGACCGCCGACGGGATCGTGGCCGTGGATCACGACAACGCCGTGATCGACGCCAACACGCCGTTCCGGCACATGTGGGGCCTGGACCCGGACACGGGTGTGCCCGCGGACTGGTCGGCGCTGGGCGATATGTTGGAAGACAGCCTCGCGAATCCGCAGACCTTGCGGCGGATCGTTTCCGGCCAAGCGGCGGCAGCCGGGGAGGCCTGCGTCCTACACTTCAAGGACGGCAAGGTCCTGGAGGTGCACGAACGGCCATTGGTCCGCGGGGGGCGCGTCTGCGGACGCGTTTTGAACTTCCGGGACGTCACCGTGCAGCGACGCACCCAGGAGGCCCTGGAACAGGCCCGCAAGCAGGCGACCGACGCCTGCCAGGCGACGGAGCGCGCCAACCGACAGTTGGCCGAGGCCGCCGAACGGGCGCAGCTTCTGGCCCAGCAGGCCATGATGGCCAATCGCGCCAAAAGCGACTTCCTGGCCAACATGAGCCATGAGATTCGCACCCCCATGAACGCCATCGTCGGATTCAGCGAACTGCTGGAGCGAGAGGATCTCAATGAAGAGCAACGCAAGTTCGCCCGGACGATTGCGCAAAGTGCCCGAAATCTGCTCGATCTGATTGACGATATTCTCGATTTCTCCAAGATCGAGGCCGGCAAGCTCACGTTGGAGATGCTGGAGACCGACCTGGGGCAGCTTCTCGAAGGGGTCGATTCGTTGCTGCGTCCCAAGGCCCAGCAAAAACAGTTGCGTTTTGACGTGTTGCAGTGCGACGCGTTGCCCCAGTTCATTCGCACCGACCCGACGCGGCTGCGTCAGTGCCTGATCAACCTGGCCGGTAATGCCATCAAGTTCACCGAGTCGGGACACGTGTATATTAACGTTTCCCTCGAGACCCGTGATGACGGTGGCACGTGGCTGCGGTTCGACGTGGAAGACACGGGGATCGGCATCAGTCCGGAGCATCAGCAGGCGATCTTCGAGGCCTTCAGCCAGGCCGATACGAGCACGACGCGCAGGTTCGGCGGCACCGGACTGGGACTGGCCATCACCAAGCAACTGGTCCATCTGCTCGGCGGCGAACTGTCGCTGAGCAGCACACCCGGCAAGGGATCGGTGTTCACGCTGATGATCCCGGCGGCCGTCGAGGCCCGGCACGTGGCGCGATTGGACAAGTATGAAAGCGCCACGCAGATCGAGGCGCAGACGGGGGACGTCGGTGCGTCATCGGCGCGGCACATCGCCCACGTGCTCGTGGCCGAGGACAACCCCGCCAACCAGATGCTGGTTGAGCTGCTGCTGCGTCGCGTGGGGCTCGACTGCACGGTGGTGGCGGATGGACGGGCCGCCGTCGAGGCCGCCTTGCGCGAGACGTTCGATCTGATCATCATGGACATCCAGATGCCGCTGCTCAACGGCTACGAGGCGACGCGCGAACTGCGGCGGCGGGGCTACGACAAGCCCATCATCGCCATCACGGCCCACGCGATGGTCGGTGACGCCGAGAAGTGCATGGACGCCGGCTGCAACGAGTACATCTCCAAGCCGGTCAAACGCGAGCTGCTTTACGAGACCCTCGCCCGGTATCTGAGCATCAAGCAGCCCAACGCATCGTAGTCGATTCCGGGGGCACGGCTGCGGATCGCCGCATTCCTGCGTAATCCCGGCCTGCGCTCTGGGAATCTCCCGATTCGGGGCTGTAAAACGATTTTCCAGCCGTTATGCTATGGGGTACGGCGCGGCGACGCGTGGTGTCAGCCGCGCCGGTCGCACGTCGGGCCGCTCCATGCCCATGCAGAGACATGGAGCGTACCCGGGCCATCGTTTAGCGTGATATAGAGGAAGTGCCGTGAAGTCAAACCGATCCTTGCGTAACGAACTCAAGCCGATCCTCTGCCTGGGTGTGTTGGCGTGTCTTTGGGCTTCCGTTCTAGCCGAACCCATCGAGTCCCTTGAGCGCCGGTTCGTCGAGTTGCCCATGGAGGCTCGGCGGTTGACGGGTCCGTTGTTCTGGCTGCATGGCGATGAATCGGCCGAGCGGCTGGAGATGTACGTCGAAAAGGTGGCCGAGGGCGGCAATGGCTGCTTCACGGCCGAATCCCGGCCCCACAACGATTGGCTGGGCCCCGGCTGGTACCGCGACCTGGCGATCTGCCTTGAGGCGGCCAAGGAACACAACCTGCACATGTGGATCTTCGACGAAAAGTGGTGGCCCAGCGGCGAGGTCGGCGGCAAGGTGCCGCAGGAGTACGCCTGCAAGACCATCCATACGGACGTGACCGAGGTCACGGGCCCGGCCTCCATGCGTACCGACGTGGCCCGGGATCGGCGCATCGCCGTTTTGGCCGGACGCTCGACGGCCGATGGGATCGACGGCGACAGCCTGATCGACTTGTCACAACGCATCCGCGACAACCGGCTGGATTGGCAGGTGCCCCCCGGTGATTGGAAGGTGATGGTGTTCACGTGGAACCACAGCCGGGGCCACCAGCGGAATTGGCTGGTGGATGGGGCCAGCCGCGACGCCGTCGAGTGGTATATTCGCACGGTCTATCAGCCGCACTATGACCACTTCAAGGACGACTTCGGCACGTGGATTCCGGGCTTCTTCTACGATGAGCCCGAAACCCCCGGCGACTGGGGCACCGAGGTCCTGCCCCTGCTCAAAGAGCGCGGCGTCGATTGGAAGAAGGCCCTGGTTGCCTGGACGCTCCAACTGGCCGGCGATGAACACGCCGCGGCCAGGTACCAGTACCAGGATGCGCTGGCCGAGGCCTGGGGCCGAACGCTGTACGGCGGCCTGACGCAATGGTGCCATGACCATGGGGTGCAGTCCATCGGTCATTTCCTGGAGCACAATTTCGAATACCTGCACCCGCAACTGTGCGCCGGCAACATGTTCCAACTGCAGAAGTACAGCGACATGGGCGGTATCGACGCGGTTTTCTCGCAGTTCACGCCGGGCCGCCGCAACATGGGCCTGTGGCAGACGCCCAAGCTGGGCAGCTCGATCACGCACGCCTACGGCAAAAAGGACGACGTGACGATGGTCGAGATCTATGGGGCCCGCGGACAGGATGTGACGTACGCGGAGATGAAGTGGTGGTCGGACCTGATGCACGTGGCCGGCGTGAACTTCCACATCCCGCACTCGTTCAATCCGCGGTCGCCGTTCGATAGGGACTGCCCGCCATACTTCTACAACGGCGGTTTCGAGCCGCGTTGGCCGCTGTACCGGGTGCTGGCCGATTATACGAGCCGCCTGAGCGTGATGCTCACCGGCGGCCGTCACGTGTGCCCCGTCGCCCTGCTGTACCTGGGCAACAGCGCCCACGTCGGCCGCCACATCCGCCCGGAACAGATGAGCACCGCCCTGCAGGATGCCCTGTACGATTGCGACTGGATCCCCTACGAGGTGTTCGAGGCGGACACGACGCTGGCCGATGAGCATGTTGTCCTGCGGGAGGAGCGCTATCGCATCCTGATCGTTCCGCCGGTCGAGGTCATCCCGTATGCCACGCTGGAAAAGGCCGTGCGGTTCTTCGAGCAGGGGGGCGTCGTCGTGGAGTACGGCTTTGTGCCCAGCCTCTCGGCCACGCTCGGCAAGAGCCGCGAAGACGTCGCGGCGCTGTGCCGGGCGCTGTGGGGCGAGACGCCGAAGCCGGGCCTGACCGCGAGCAACACCCATCGGCGTGGCGGCCGGTCGTATCTATTGCCCGCCGAGCCCACGCCCGAACAACTCCAGCGCGTCCTGGCCGATGACGCCGGCGTGCGACCCACCCTCCAGGTCGTCCGCGGCGACACGAATCACTGGCTCCACGTCCTGCACCGGGTCAAGGATGGGCGGGACATGTTCTTCATCACCAATCAGAATATCGAGGGCCCGGCGCGGCGTTTTCGCCTGCGGTGCCGGGCATCGGGTGTGCCGGAGTGCTGGGACCCGCTGCGCGGCCACGTGACCCGGCCCGCGTTCGATCGGGATGGTTCCAGTGTCCTGATCGATCTGACCCTGGAGCCGTATGAGAGCCAACTGCTGGTCTTCAATGATAGCCGACGCCGCCTGCCCCGGCGGATCGAGGGAGATCGCGTCCGTCCGCTGGGCACGATCCCGCTGGCGGCTCGGGAGTTGCCCGAGCTGCCCCCGGCCCGACCGGTCGTGGAGGAGGACCCGCTCGCCCGGCTCGATGGTCTGTCGTGGGTGTGGTTCCCGGAGGAGAACCCGGCGGCGACGGCCGCACCGGGAACGGTGTATTTCCGCCGGAGCTTCACATTGCCGGCCGATGCGAAGATTGCCACCGCTCGCTTCATTGGTACGGCCGACAACGGCATGCGGCTGTACGTGAACGGACGGGCGATTGAGGCCAATGACGGCACGCTCGATGACTGGGGCAGCGTCAGCAAGATCAATCTCGTGGAGCTTCTGCGGCCGGGACGCAACACCGTGGCCATCGAGGCGACCAATGCGAGCACCACGCCCAATCCGGCGGGCCTGATCGGCAAGATCGTCGTCAGCTATGGCAATGGCCGCACCCTGGAATTGCCCGTCGACAAGACGTGGAAAACGGCCAGGCAGGCCGCCGACGGCTGGCGGCGGGTCGACTTCGACGACGCCGCCTGGCCCGCGGCGGTCGAATGTGCCGCCTTTGGGGCGGGCCCGTGGGGGATGCTCAGCGATCAACGCCTGACGGTCAGCCCGGTCCTGCGGGCCGAGCCTTATGAGGCGGATTTCGACCTGCCGCAGGATTTTGACGCGGATCGGGTTCGCCTGGTTCTCGAAATGAAGCAGATGCGGGGTGAGCAGGCGGCGCGGGTGACAGTCAACGGGCAATACGCCGGCGGTGTGATCGAAAGGCCCCTGCGGCTGGATATTTCCGCCTATGTGCGGCCCGGGGCCAACGTGCTGCGGATCGAGCCGTTCAGCCCCGTCGAGCCGCGTCTGGTCCTGTACCCGTGGTAATCAGGAGCCCGGCAGACAGTTGTAGGAGGTGTTTGTGGCACAGCTCAGCACGCCCATGGCCGCGAATAGCTCCAAAGGGCGCGAACGGCAAGCCCATGACATGGCCCGGTGCACCCGCCTGAAGAAACCGGCATGTGCATCGGTGCCTGTACGCCGGTGTGCCTTTGATTCTCAGGCCAGCAGCCACGACAGGACATAGAACAACGCCCACAGCCCGAGAACAAAGACAAGTCCCGGCAAGAAGAAACGGACCAGAACGCCACAGAGGCGACGGCGGGTAGCACTGCCGACCATCCGTTGTTGCAGTCGCAGACGCTCGAGCTCGTGGAGGTCGTACTCGACCGTCTCCCCACGGCGTATGGCGGCTCCTATATCGTCCAGGTCCCGCGCATACCGCTCTGCTTTCTGCGGGTCCGCAAATCTTCCGATGGACAGGTACACGCTGCGGACCAAGGCCTCATCATGCTTCGTCGGGTCCAAGGCGCAGGAGTCACACCGCGCATAGGGTTTGCGTTTCGGGTGCCCACAATTGACACATACCGCCTTGGCCACGCGGCGACTCCGTTGGCTGGTCTTAAAGGGAGTATACCGCGCGAATCTAATCCTGAGAATCGGGGGGCCGTTCCGGATTTCGCAAGACGTGGGTCCGTGCCTTCCTGGTGGGCCGGGGGCGGGTCTTCCAGCGGCGGTGCAGCCACCAGTATTGGGTGGGGTCCTCGCGGATGAAGGCCTCGATGCAGTGGGTGTATTCCTGGG